>JANORP010000089.1:0-16934 GCA_031415375.1 Bacteroidota bacterium
GCAAATAGCCCACCAACGACAAAGAGGACGCCGCCGACCAAAAACAGCAAAGCGACGCCATATTCTCCTGAAACTTGCCCAAGCGTGGAATCCATGCCACAAAAATAAGCGACCAGCGGCATTTCTCGCGACGAATTTTTCCTATCTTCATCCAAGTCTGCCCTCCAACTGCAATTCTGGCGCGAGAGCTGACTTTTTTGCTGCGAGAGCTGACTTTTTTGCTGCGCAACCATGGCCGCCTTGTTGTCTCACATCTTGCTTCCGTTTCGCAACCAGCGTTTTTGGGTGCTGGCGGGCATCGTCTTTGCAGGGCGCATGGCTTGGTTTGCCTATTGGGGCGTTTTGCTGGAAATCGATAGCCTGGGCTATTTGGAATTGCAGGCCAATCTGTCGCATCCACCCTTGTATTCTCTGTTGAATATACTGTTGTTGCGGCTCGTGGGCAGTTTGGAGGTCGTCGTGGTAGGCCAGAGTTTGGTATATGGCTTGGCTGCGAGTCTTTTCTTGGGACGATTTGCAGGCATGTCCAGATCCGTCTATGGGTTGGCGCTTGCGCTGTCCTTGGAGCCGCTGTCGGGCAAGCTCGCTTGCACGGTGATGGCCGAGACGCTGTTTTTGAGCCTGCTGTTGCTGGCGATCGCGGGGCTGCCGGGCCTGCTGTCGCAGGAGCGGCGGCATTGGGGGATGGCGGCTTTGGCGGTCGGCTTGTTGCTGGGATTGGCCTATATGACGCGTTATGCAGCGCCTGTGTTTGGGGTGGCGCTGCTGCTATGGCTCTGCTGGCAGCGGCTCCCCGTCAGGCGGCTCATGCTGTCGGGTGCGCTGGTCTTGCTCGGTTTTCAAGTGGCCATCTTGTCGCTGTGTCTTTATTACCAAGTGAATTTCGGCACCTTGGAATTCAATGGCTTCAGTGGGTTGAGCATTTGGAATACAGCGGCTTACCTCTATCCAGATGCTGAAATCGCCCCACGCAATGATTTTGACCTGTACCTAGAGACGATGCCAGTCGCCAAGTTTGATGTGTATGAGACTTGGCATACCAACCAGATTTTTCATGCCGACTGCGCCTACGCGCGTTACGTGCAGCACATGGGCACAGCAGACAAGCTTGCGGTGGCGCGCGCGGCTGGTCGCCTGGGCTGGCGGCTGCTAGCGGGCGCACCGACTAGGCACCTGCGCGACTTCGTCTGGCCCAATGTGCAGCGGCCATTTACGAGGATGGATACGATCTATGCCGATCGGCTGCCGCCGCTCATTCCCTATGCGATTCATTTTCAGACGCATCAGCTGCATGTTTATTCGCCAGTGGGATGGTGGGTCGCCTTTACCTTGTTGCTGGGCACGACGATGGCCTATGGCCTGCGCCGCAAGACGGCGCCACCGATCGTGGGCGCATTGCTGCTGAATTGCTGGCTCTACTTGGCGGGGATTGCGCTGCTCACCGTGGTCTTTTTGCGCTTTGTATATCTCTTGGGTCCGCTCATTGTGCTGGCGGCTGGGTTGCTGTGGACAGGCAGGCCTCAGTCCAGCAGCAATTGATTTTTCTTGAGAAAGGCAAAGATCGCGTCTCCCGCGAGCTGATGCGCCAATCTGCTGGGATGGGCGTCGCTGGCATTGACGGTGAGTTCATCTGCCGTGTAGGGCTTGAAGATAGGCGCAAGGTCGAGGCAGGGCACGCCTTGCGTTTGCCAATAGTCCCGCATGGGTTGCAAGGCAAACTCGCTGCCTTCGACCAAATTCATCATCGGGAAGAGCACGACGGCAAAGCGGTAATTCCAGTGTTTGCATTCGGTGGTGATCATCTCCAAAGTGTTGGCATGTTGCCGCAAGACATTTGCATTGCCGAAGGCCGACTGTAGGAAGCGCAGGTAGTTGTCGCCTGCCTGCTGGGCGGGGAAGAGGCCCGCGAGGTAGTTGATCAGATAGGAGCCATGGACAAGGGAGATGGGAAATGGTGGCTGTGTGCCTTCATTTCCAGTGTGGAGGCCGACGCTTTCGGCGTCGGTGTGGATGTCGTTCAGAAACCAGCAGAGCACGACTAATTTGGGGTTGTAGGGATGCACGCCGATTTGGCTCATTTCACGGTAGGTGTCCGCCCCATTTTGGCCATGGTTGTGGACTTGCCAGCGGTCGCCCAGCTTGGCCTGTATGCAGTCTGAAAAACGGTCGGCAGGATCTGCGATCCCATGGCCCGCGAGGAAACTGTCGCCGATGAATACCAATTGTGGCTTGCTTGTGTCGGGTTGGGAGAGGCCTGGCGATTCCCGGAAACCCTTGCTCGTGAGCGCCCAATGACGGGAAAACCATACTTTGGAGGCCAATGAATTGTCATTGAGGGTGGATTTGCCAACAAAGAGAAAAACGCCTTCCAGCACCAGCAAAAAAGCGATGAGTGCGAAAGCTGTAGTCGCCCATGGACGCAAACGAAGCTGCCATGGGCCTGGGCTGGGCTTCACAAAGGCGAGGTAAAATGATTTGGTCGCCAAGTACAAGCTACCGGCTGGGAAGATGAGCCGCAGCCATTGCAATTTGCCCGCATAGATAGGGTTGACGGTGAGCATGATCAAAATCATACACAGCGACGACCATGTGAGCAATGCCCCTGATTCCCGGAAAAGTATGCCCATTGACTGCTTACGCAAGCCCATCATCAGGATGGAAAAACCTATCCAAGCATCGATGATGCTGTGCAATGTGATGGCTTGGTCGAGTTTGTAACTCGCTATTCCCCAGTGTTCCCGTAGGAAATGCCCCCAGATATCCGCTGTCCATGGGTTGATCAGGAGCAGCAGTACGACCAGGATGGCGATATGGGATGGGTATTTGTACATCGTTTCAAATTTCAGGCTTCCCGACTGAGAATGCAAATTCGCAAGCCCGTCCAGCAATCGCTATTCCATAGATTTTGCCTATTTTGCCACTGAATTCCTGATACCCCACAAGTTCTACTGCATGGAAATCACTCCTGAAATTCGCGATCGTCTCGAGAAGCTCGGCGACAAGTACAATGCCTTGGGCCAAGACATGCTGTCTTACCTCGATGGCTTGCTGTATTCCAATCTGCTCACCTATTGGGACTACATTCACCTTGATACCCTGTTGAGTCTGCAAAATCCGCGCACCGACTTTGAAGACGAGAAGATCTTTGTGATCTATCACCAGATCACCGAGTTGTATTTTAACCTGATCAGGCACGAGTTGCGGCAGTTTCGCCTCCATGCTGGGCAGGATCTCAAGATTTGGAAAAAGCACATACAGCGCAGCTTGAACTATTTCAAGAATCTCTGCCAGAGCTTTGATGTGATGGTAGAAGGGATGGATCCCCACCAATTCTTGAAGTTTCGGATGTCGCTGCTGCCAGCCAGCGGGTTTCAATCGGTGCAGTACCGCATGATTGAATTGGAATCGACCACGGCCTATAACCTCATGGAACCTGGCGAACGTGCCAAGGTGGGCGAGGACGCCGCCATCGCCGAGACTTATCCTTCCCTGTATTGGAAGTTTGGCAACCTGGAGTTGAAGACCGGCAAAAAGACGCTGACCCTCCAAATGTTTGAGCAGCGATATGACGAGGAGCTCCTGGATTTGGCGGGGGAGATGGGCATTGGAAGCATCTGCGCCATGTACCGGGCCTTGCCACAGGAGCTGCGGGAAAATGAGGACTTGAAGGCTTTGCTCAAGGAGTATGACCTCTACGCGAATGTCTTTTGGGCGCTGAGCCACTACAAGTCTGCGGTGCGCTACTTGCAAGGCGATCCCGATGTGATCGCAGCGACGGGCGGCACCAATTGGCAGAAATACCTGCCTCCTCGCTTCCAAAAAGTGGTCTATTTCCCTGAATTATGGACCGACGAGGAGCGTGCTGAGTGGGGCAAGGCTTGGGTCATGAGCCTGTTCAAAGAAAAAGTCGAGGGGCATTGGGGTAAGGTAAACCAGAAAGGCTAAATTTGTGCTTGTATTGGTGCGGTCGGACCTTGCTCAGCAAATGGAACGACTTTTGCAATGCACCTATTGGATAAGCGCGATGAAAATGAAAAAGTTCCTCTTGTTGTTGATGTTGCTCGCGGGGTTGTCTAGCCTCGCCGATGCTCAAGCGGGTGTGCGTGTGGCTGTCGATGACGAGGGCGTGCCGATCTTTCAGATGCAAGATGTGAAGATCAGGGCGCTGGGCACGAGCAAGCGCGATCAGCGTCGCTTTGCCAAGCAGGAGCAAAAATTCAACAAGCTGCGTTACAACGTCATCAAGGTGCTCCCCTATGCCAATGAGTGTGCCCGCAACGTGAAGATCATCAATGCCGAGATGGAGCGTATTACCAGCGATGAAGGCAAGGACGCCTACCTCAATTCGCGCGAGCACTTCCTTTTCGGGCGTTACGAGGCCGAGATTCGCAATCTTACCATCAGTCAAGGCAAGGTGCTCGTGAGCCTCATCGACCGCCAATCGGGCAGCACGACCTATAGCCTCATCAACGACTACAAAAGTAAAACGGCGGGCTTTTTCTGGAGCGGGATCGGCAAGATTTTTGGTTACGACCTCAAGAAGGACTACGACCCTGAGGAAGAATTTGCGATCGAGATGGTCGTGCGTTCCATTGAAAACGGCTCCAACCCTACCTACTACGATTACCTGGAGGCTAGAAACCAGTAGGGCAATGGACGATGCAATGCAGTCGCACCGTCCATTGCCCATGGTCTAGCAACGTCTATTTCCTGAGATACTGATCCAGGAATTTGAGGACATCGCCATAGCCTTTGATTTCATTTTCTTTCTTGACGAATCCATGGCCCTCATCTTCGAAGACGCGGTATTCTGCGACGACATTGTTTTGCTTCACAGCAGCGACGATCTCGTCGCTTTCCACTTTGAGCACACGTGGGTCATTGGCGCCTTGCAGCACCATGATCGGGTGCTTGACTTGGCTGGCGTGAAAGAGCGGTGAGATGCTGTAGAGCCTCGTGCTGTCTGCGGTATAGGGATCGCCCATCTCGGCATACAACGCCTTCTTGAACGATGCCCAATAGGGTGGAAATGATTTGAGGGTGCGGAGCCAATTGGTGACCCCAAAGAAATTGACGCCGACTTTGAATTCATCGGGGGTTGTGGTCATGGCACACATGGTCATGAACCCACCGTAGCTGCCACCGATGATGCCGATCTTGGTGCTGTCGATGTAGTTTTGGGATTGTAGCCACTTTTTGCCCCATATACAATCTTTGAGGTCTTTGTCGCCGTGGTTGCGGTCATCCATTTTGTTGAAGCTGCGGCCATAGCCGCTGCTGCCACGGTTGTTTACGGCGAGCACAGCGTAGCCGTGGTTCACGAGGTATTGCACGAGGGCATTGTTGTAGCCGATGCGCGACTGTCCGCCAGGGCCGCCATGCACGAGCACGAGGGCAGGGGAGAGGCTATCGGGTGTCGCCATCAATGGTTTGAAATAGATCGCGGGGATTTCCAAGCCATCAAAACTCTTGAAACGCACGACCTCTGCGGTCACGAGGTCGTCGGGGTTGATCTCTGGATTGAGGGTATTGGTGAGCTTCTTGAGCTCCTTGGTTGCAAAATTGTAGGCATAGATGTTGGCGGGCGCTTTGGAACTGCCCACTGTGAGCCGCATCCATTTTTCATCGTCGCTGATGTTTACCGCAGTGATGTCGCCATCGGGAATCATCGGAAACTCCACGGCTTGCATCGTTTTGCTGTCGAGGACTTGGAGGGCATTTTTGCCATCTTCATTGAGGGCGACCACGCGGTATTTTTCTTGCTCGCTCAGGTAGCTGTATTGCACATCCCACTTGGCTTCAAAGATGGTCTTTTTGGCCGTGGTGGCGAGCGTATATTCCACAAGGTGATTGAACTCAATCCCACCATTGGTGAGGTAATAGTAGTGGGTGCCGTCTTTGCTGAATCCGCTGCCCACGACGCTGCCGGGTGCTGTGCTGTCGCTCAGTTCTGTCATTTTGCCAGAGGCGATTTCCCTGAGAAACAATTGGTTTTCGCTGGTGGTCACTGGCTTGGCGAGAGAAATCATTTTTTCATCCCATGACAGATCGACGATCTCGTAGGCCTCGTCGTTTTGGAAAACCAAAGTCGATGTCCAGTCATCGAGGCGCATTTTGTACACGTCCATCATTTCCTCGTTGCGCTTGTTGCTGATGTAGTACATGACCGTGTGATCGGCGCTCCAGCTCAGGAAATCTGCCCGCTCAGTCTCGCCGGGCGTGAGGTCGGTGGTGCTGTCGCCGCGCAAGAGGTAGATGTGGGCGAGCTCGTTGCCGCCTTGGTCGGCACTGTAGAGCACGCCATCGCCACTGGGCAGGTAGCCGACCGAGAGGCAAGCCTCCTCGGTGCTGTGGGTGAGTTGCGTCATTTTGCCATCGGCGACATTGATCTCATAGAGGTTGTAGATGCCCGTCGCATTGCTGTGGACCAGCAATTTGGTCGCATCGGGCGACCATGCGCCCCCGCCGATTTGGGTGTTTTTGTAGAATTGCTCGATGGAGTATTGCTGGATCGGGCGCGGGGGCGTCTTGGACTCTTTGGGCGCGCAGCTTGTGAAAAGCAGGGTGAGGAGCAGGGCGAGTGCAAACAAGCCACTGCGGTGAGGAGGACGAATGCGTAGTTTCATTTCTTCTTGCGAATTGCGTGGATCGAAAATGGAAGCCGTCACCAATGCGGCGGCGTTTGGGCATGAGACGCTGTCGGTAGCGGGTTGGTTGCATCCGGCGGAAAGAAACATGTCCACAAACCCGGCGAGCCTGCGGTATGCTTGCGCCATCGGTGCAGATGGATAAGGATTCTCAGACAAAATTGAATTGTAATCTATGGATGACCCGTTCGTTGGGCCTTACGCCGGGTGTACGACAAATTCGACTGCTGTTCGTTGGCCCACCCTCCAAAGGCGGGCACGGCCCCGCAACAATGCTGTGGGCCGAGGAACGAGCATTTTGGTCATAGATTTGGCGTGGCAGAATCATCGCTTGGCGGCCAATATCGTTCGTCGGCCCTCAAACTTGGCTTTGGGGAGGGCCAACGAACAACGTAATTCCAGCGCCTGCCGAATTTGTCGTACACCCCTTACGCCCCGGCGCACGCGGCCCCACAACCCGACGAACGGATTACACCTGCATGTTGGGGACCGTGCCCCGATTTTATAGGGGCATGGTCCCCAACATGCAGATGGCACCCTTTGCGCAACCATCTCACCAAACCTCGATGCGCTCTGTAATCCCGCCCTTGCCCTTGGCTTCCATCACGATGGCACTGGGTATGAAGCTATTGCCTTTGTACTCCGGATGGGCTTCGTAGCTCGTCACAAGCCCTTGCTCAAACAGATCGACAACCATATTGTCAAAACGCTCCTTGAGCATCGTCGCCGACGCTGGCACATAGAGCCGATTGATCTCTCCTTCAGCACCGCCAAAATCCAGCGGAAACAAATAGATCATCGACAATTCACCGCTTTTGTAGGCCGCTTGCGCCTTGGCGAGGGAATCAATCGCACTGAAATCAGGCCCTTGTGGTGCGCCTGCTTTTTTCTTGAACCAGGAGAATGCCATCTTTTGAATTTTGGTAGGAAAGATAGCTGCAACGATCCCGTTTTCCAAACTCAAGCTGGTGGTTGGGAGAAGCGTGCGCGGTGCTGAATTTGGCGCTCCTGCCAAAACAATCCCTAGCTTCCAACCCTCCAACCCCTTAATTTTGAGCCATGAAAAGTCTATCTCGCTGGATGCTTGGTCTGGTTCTCACAGTTTTGGCTTCCCAAACAGCGCAGGCGCAGGTCACGCTTCACCTCACAGTGACGCCGCCCTATTACACACCCTTGATTGATCCGATCCATGCGGCGGGTACATTCAATAGCTGGGACGAGAGCGGGGCCGTGAGCGAAATGACGCAAAACCCCGATGGCAGCTACAGCATCCAATTCACGGGTACGCCAGGTCAAGTGGTCGAATACAAATATGTGCGCAGCGACTGGGCCCGCGTCGAGACGCAACTCAGTGGCGCCTTCCTCCCCAACCGCACCTTCACCTACGCCAATGGGCTCACACTCACCGACACCGTGTGGAACTGGGAGGACCAAACGGGCTTGCATACCGCCGTCGGCAATACGCATATTTTGACAGTCTCCTTCAATATGCCGCAATTGGGCCGCACGCGCCAAGTGTGGGTCTATTTGCCCCAAGATTATTATGCGAGCACAGACAGCTTTGCAGTCTTGTACATGCACGATGGCCAAAACCTATTCGATGAGGTCACGACGGCATTTGGGACGGAATGGTCGGTCGATGAGGCCATGGTGGCACGCGAAGACAGCGGCTACAAAAAACTGATCGTCGTCGGCATCGACAATGGCGGCGGCAATCGCATCGACGAATATTCGCCTTGGGTGAATCCACAATATGGCGGTGGGCAAGGCGATGACTATATGGCCTGGCTCGTGAACGATCTCAAGCCTTTTATCGACAGCTATTTTCGCACCCGCAGCAGCCGCGAAAATACGGCCCTCATGGGCAGTAGCCTAGGTGCCTTGATCAGCCAATATGGTGGCCTGCAATACCAAAATGTATTCTCCAAGATCGGCATATTTTCGCCTTCTTACTGGTTTTCAGATGCTTGTTACGCACATGCGCGCCTGCGCGGTCATCAAGCACCCATGCGCATTTATCATTGCGCGGGTGGGCAGGAGAGTGGTTCCATGCTGCCCGACATGTATGCAATGGTCGATAGTCTGCTGGCAAATGGCTTTTCTGCCTCCGAGTTGCGCACGGTCTCCAAATCCGATGGCCAACACAGTGAGTGGTTTTGGGCACGCGAGTTTCCCGAGGCCGTCAAGTGGCTGTTTCAGGATATTGTGACCGGCAATGTCGATGCCTTCTCACCAGCCGTGCAAATCATTCCCTCCGTCGCAGAGGACAATTTTCGCGTGCTAGCGCAAGGAAATCTGGGCGGATCAGTACATCTGCGCATCGTTTCACTTGCTGGAGCCTTGGTATTGGACAGGGATATTGTGGTCGGCCAGCAAGTGGATTGTAGTGGCTGGGCGAGTGGCATGTATATCGCCGAGATGGCGACAGACGCAGGCACGGTATTTCAAAAGATCGTGCTGCGATAAGAGGATGTGCTTTCATTGGCGTAGAGCATTCCTCAATTTGTCTCCCTGGGATATGGCCACAACGATGGTCCCATATCAAATGTCGTGGACGCATTCAAAACGATCCCTATTCTCCCTACATTCGCCCATGCGTCACCACCTCCTCACCCTGCTCGGGCTCCTTTGTCTCGCTGCATGCCATCCGCGGCCCGCTTCTGTGCAGGGCGATACCCTTGCGCGCACTGTTCCACGGCCTACACTGCTCACGCGAATCGCCTTCGGCTCCTGTGCAGAGCAAGACGAACCCATGCCGATCCTCGAGCGCGTCGTCTTGGAAAAGCCCGACCTATTCATTTTCCTGGGCGACAATATCTATGGCGATACCGAAGATATGGCCGAGCTGCGCAAAAGCTACCGCGAACTCGCAGCCAAGCCGGAGTTTCAGCAGCTGCGCGCTTCTACTTACGTCAATGCCACTTGGGACGACCATGACTATGGTACCAATGATGCTGGTCGTCACTACCCCTTCAAGGTCGAATCCAAGGAAATTTTTCTTGATTTCTGGAATGAACCCGCGCGGAGCAGCCGCAGGCAGCATCCTGGCATTTACCACAGTGAATATTATGGCACAGGCCGCAACACAGTGCAGGTGATCTTGCTCGACACCCGCACCTTCCGCGATGATTTACTGCCCAACAACGACAAAAAGCACTGGAAAAACGACTATCGGCCCAATGAAAATCCCGACAGCACTTTTCTCGGAGCCGCGCAATGGGCTTGGCTCGAAACGGAATTGAAACAGCCGGCGACCTTTCACATCATCGCAACCAGCAACCAGTTTTGCCATGAATACAATGGCTGGGAAAGCTGGACCAATGTGCCCCATGAGCAGCAGCGCATGGTCGAGCTGATCAGGAGTGAACAGGCCGAAGGCGTCGTCTTCATCAGTGGGGATGTGCATTGGGGGGAATTGTCGATGGTCGAGCCAGCAAGCATGTATCCGCTCTATGACATGACCAGCAGCGGCATCACGGAGACTTGGCCCAAAACGGAGCCCAACAAGCACCGCGTCGGCAAGGTCGAGCCAGCCAACAATTATGGCCTTTTCACGATCGACTGGAAAGACGATCCCGAGCTGAAAATGGAGTTGAAGACCGTGGACGGCAAAAGCGTCATCACCCAGGTGGTGAAGCGGTCCCAATTGGGGTTCTTGAAGGAAAAGTAAGCGCCTCCGCAAGTCCGGCTTCTGTCAGGCGAACCGCCGCAGGTGCAACTGCAATCAAGTAAAATCCCACGCACCTTGCGGTACGTGGGATTTTCAATTCAGATCAATTCTCCAATGTTAGTGGATGAGGTTCACCTTCCCCATCGACATTTTGCCTTCTGAGTTGGTGTAGCGGTAGAGGTACATGCCTGCACTCAAGCCCGTCGCATCAAACTTGACTTCATACACGCCCTGCTCGGCGACCTCTGCGTCAAACGCGGTGGCAACTTGCTTGCCAGCCATGTTGTACACGAGGATCGATGCATGGCCTTTGGTGGCCGAGCGGAATTTGAAGTTGGTGACGTCGGTAAATGGATTGGGATAGACCGAGATGCCCGTAGCGGCATTTTGGGTCGCCATCTTGGGTGCCACGACACCGCCACAGCAGATGCCGCCTTCGGTGAGGGTTTGGCCACCGAGCAAGGTGCCGGTCAAGATCACGTTGCCACCACAGGAGATGCTGTACTGTGCCACGTTGTCGTTGAAGCTGCCTTGGGTTTCCAAGGTGAAGGTTGAGGCATTGCCACCAGGTACCGTCACAGTCGCACTGTTGGTTGTGCCAAAGCTGAAAGGGCCACCGGTCGCGCCAGCAAAGCTCCAGGTGACTTCATCCAAGAAGCCAGTGCCTGAGATGGTGATCGTGAATGCACCGCCAGCGCATGTGGCAGGTGCGCATGATGGGTTGGTGCTGCGGCAAGGATTGCCGCATGGGCCGATGTAGTCACCATGAGCCAAGTGGGCAGGCACAGCGCTCGCGCCGACACAAAGGGTGTTGGCATTGCCGGGGTTGCCGGGAGGGATGTGGCAGATTTGTACCTTGTTGGGGTTGCCAGGTGTAGCGCAAGGACTATTGGGACCAGAGACATTGAGGACGTTCACAACGACTTGATCGCTGGCTGAGCAGCCATTGGCGTCGGTCACCGTCACAGTATATGTGGTCGTGGCGCTTGGGGCGACCGCAAAGCAACCGTTTTGGCAAGTGTAGGAAGCCGATGGGCTGATCGTGGTGGTATATGGAGCAGTGCCACCCGTCGTTGTCGGGCAGATGTACAACGTGTCATCTGGTGCGCCAGGGCCGGTATAGCCGAGGAAGCGTGACTGGCATGCGCCAGCATCGACAGCAAGGGGAGCGACGCAGGAGGCATCGACCTGGTAATTGCCGACGCCTGAGCCAAAGCCAGAGACCAAGACATAGTAAGTCTTGCCGACTTCTGTGCAGAATTTCACGATCGAGCGCAAGTTGCTGGTGGCGCAGGTCAAGTTCACGCTGCTGTAGTCATCGTTGCCCGTGACGCATGTGAGGGCACCGCAGGTACCTTCAAATACATGCAATTTGGTGTCATAGTTGGTGAAGCTGTTGCAGGTGCTCAGGGTGACATGGCCACCATTGCCAACAATGGTGTACCAGTTGCCGGCTGCGCCGCCTGTCGTACCACAAAATGTGAGGCCCGCATCGATGCTTGAGCAGGTCGTCGATCCCTGGACCGATGAATTGCAGCCCATTGCGATTGCGTTTGCACAAGCGTCATTGGCGGCAGGTGCCAGCACGGTGATGCTCGTGGTGGCGACGACGCTACACACGGTATAGGTGACCACATGCGTGCCCGGGCCAGCGGTGGCTGGGTTGAAAGTGTTGCCGCTCACGCCAGGGCCGCTAAATGTGCCGCCTGGGAAGGTCGCGCTCAGGGTCACCGAGGCACCCGTGGAGCACAATGGACCTACACCATTCACCGAAACTGCAGGTGCTGCACAGTTCATCGACAAGGTAAAATTGCCACTAGCTGTGTTGAACCCGCTCACCCGCACAAAGTACTGCTGGCCCAAGACCGAGCAAAAGGTGACACTGGATGCCAGACCGCAGTTGTCGTCGTTGCCAGCCTCGCACACAAAGGCGCCGCAGCTGCCCGTGTACACGTGGAGCTTGGAGTCAAAGTTGGTCGTGCCGCCACAAGTAGCCAAGGTCACGAAGCCGCCTGTACCGGTGACTTTGTACCATACGCTAGGATTGTTATCCACGCTTGTACCACAGGTCGGCGCAGCCTCAAAGGTTGCATTGGTGGTCGAGCCAGCGATGCTGCCACCACAGGCAATCGAGATCGCACTGCCACAAAGATCGTTGGCGGGGGCGGGAGGAGGTAGGCATGAAACGCACTGCACCGTCGTCGTGCGGCAGGAGCTCTGCGTGCCGCAGGCAGCGTTGGTGCTCCAGTGCACAAACAGAGTGCCCGTAAACGTGTTGGTAAATGAAAGTGGCATGGTGCCAAATGCGATGACTGGACCAGCAGCTGAGCCTGTATGCACCGTAGCGTAGTCACCTGCGCTGCTTGTGAATTTCAGAACTTGGCCAGCGACAGCACCACTGATCGTGGAAAACTCTCCTGCAAAAGAACAGGTCGAGATCGTCACGATCGTGCCAGCGGTATTGATGGCGGCAGAGCCAAAGGAGGATGTAAATGTACACTGGCCTGGCTGTGGGCCGGGACAGCTGGTACACTGCACCGTGGTGGTGCGGCAGCTACTCTGCGTACCACAGGAGGCGTTGGTGCTCCAGTGGGCAAACAGGGTGCCGTTGAACGTATTGTTGATCGTGAGTGGCGTCTGGCCAAAGCCCACGACGGGGCCATTGGAGCTGCCGCTGTGTATGGTGATGAAGTCACTGCCGACCGAGCTCGTAAACTTCAGGGTCTGGCCAGCAGCTGCGCCACTGATCGTCGAGAATTCGCCGCCAAATGAGCAGGTCGAGATCGTCGTGACACCGTTGCCAGAGATCGTCGCCGAGCCAAAGGGGGATGTGAATGTACACTGGGCTTGCACCTGTGTCCCCATCAATGTGAGGAAGGCCGCTGCCAGCAATAATTGTATGAACTTTTTCATAGCTTTTCCTTGGTTGGTCTTAGTCAATGATGATGAAATTGGCATCTTTCAGGATAGCTGCTTGCTTCTCTGCTGGGAAGGTGGCCAGTTGCTCTTTGCTCATGCGGGTGCGTGCATCGTCTGGAGTCGCAACCATCTCGGCATAAGCCCGTGGGTTTTCGCTGATCCAGCGATCTTTGTTTTCAGGAGCGCCCCAAGGAAGTGCCTGTGCATCGACTTTTTGAACCGCAGTTGGGTTCATGACTTCATAGTCTTTAGGGTGGCTTGCAACCCAGTTGGACTTGGCAGCATCATACCCTTCGGGGCTGTTGCTGAATCCCTTCAATGGATCTTGCTGCACTTGCACAGGCGCGCTATTTTGAGCCTGTACCCAGCCAAAGGTCAAGAGCATGACAAATAGCCCCAGTGCCTTTATAGTGAATTGTTTCATCTTACTTTACAGTTTAATGATAGCTTTAAAAATGAATAGGATGGACGAATTGCAAGCGCCTTTTCTACGATAGATTTGCTGGCAGGGAGGTATCGATATGTCACCGAGTGCCTTCAAAAGCCATGCTCCATACATTGAAACGGCAGTGTGTTGCAACCAAAGAACGATGAGGAAAATCCCAATATTCCACCACCCCATTGAAATGATGGGTGTGAACGTAATATTTTGATGGGCTCTCCTTTCCCGATAGTCAGGCGCGTGATTTGGCAATACAAGATCCAAGCACACATGCATGTGCAGTGTGGGAAACAAATATTACCTTTTCGCGCCTAATTAAATGTAGCTGTTGATTCCTTGACAAAGCCGCTTCACAAACGAGAAATGGCCGATGTAATTCCTTTTAAGATTGATTTTTACTGCTGATTCTAAAAAAATAAGTACAAAAACTTTTGATCCATGGTGCCTGTGCACCAAAGCAATCACAACATGGGTATTGCATCCAAGATCCCATTGCACAACCGATGAAAAAGCTAATCCTTGTTTCTTGGACAAACGAACAAACAAGGTACCGACATTAGCAATTCATAAGCTTGGGCACAAGTCGAATAGAGATGACAAAGAATTCAAACCCGTCGTTACCGTTCGCACCACACGATCTTACTAAGGGTCTAATGGCCCCTAGCACGAATCTGGTTGAACCGTAAGGCAATTTGAATAACAAGCGTGAGAAAAGCAAGTAATATTTTTAAAAAATATGTGACGCATATAGCGCGCTAAAATGCACTTATTTCAGCCATTCGAGGCGTGGATTGCAGAGAATTTGCATTGTCATCGGCTAGGTTGGAGGTCTATTTGTCTCCTGTATGTTTTGTAAAAGCGTGAATTTTCAATTCATAATGCATGACATGTGAGTTATGGTGAGTTTTTTTTGTTGCAAAAAGGCAATTTGCCTACAAAATCCACCTGCCCAAGAAATTCCTTTTTGGGGGCAGTCGGCAGACAGCAGGATCAAGCAGACAACTTGGATTTTTGAAGACAATCTGATGCTTGTTAAGTCGTTAAACCTGTAAGGAAACGAAATTGAAAGTGTAAAAATGTGGGCCTCCGCAAGCCTTTTTGCGTCGAAAAGGCGTTGTAGGAACGCATTCTGCGATCATCGAGGAAAAGCGGCTTGGCAAGGCCATGTCTTGTGTTTGGAATGCAGCGATGCCGATGGCAAAATGCGCATGCAAGCTCAACCATGCATGGCTCTCCAACAATGCTCAATATGGCGCATTTAGGAATATGTTAATGAAAACACATTCCTAAGATCGATCGAGTCAGGATAGGAGTTTAGCAACCCTCGCCGTCGGGGCTACAAAAAGCGCCTTCCATGGGTGCCTTGTTGGCGTCCAATTGGCCAGTTTTCCACTCGGTATGGGATTTTTGGAGTACCTCTAGGAAGGCTTGTGGCTCTTGTGCACCTGAGACCCCAAATTTCCTGTCAAATACGAAAAAGGGCACCCCACGTGCGCCGATGCGGGCAGCCATTTGGCAATCCTCTTTCACATCGGCCGCAAATTGGTCACTTGCCAGCACCGATTGGATGTCGGCAGCAGGGAGTCCGATCTCTTGTCCTAGGCGCGTGAGAGTTGCGTGGTCGGCAATGTCACAGCCCTCGGTAAAGTAGGCCCTGAAGATTCGTTCCTCCGCCTCATCGTCGAGTCCTTTGGTCTTGGCAAGATGAATCAATCGGTGCGCGTCAAACGAGTTTGCGACCACAGCCTTGTCATAGCGGTAGTCGAGGCCCACGACACGTGCAGCCTCAGTCACATGAGCGTGGGCCTCCTGTGACCAGGCTAGGGTCTGCCCCTTGCGGTCGGCGAGGTATTGATACACATTGGTGTCGGCGGGTGCTTGGAGCTCGGGATCCAGTTGGAAGCTCCGCCAGCTCACTTCGACGTCTGCGCGACCAGCAAATTGGTCCAATGCCGTTTCAAACTTGCGTTTGCCGATATAGCAAAACGGGCACATGATATCCGACCAGATTTCAACTTTCATGCTGCAAAGATAGGCGATCTGCAACAAATGAAGTCGCCCTGGGAACTTCGGCTACGCCAGCAGCTCATCGATCGACATCGGGTGTATGGTTCCGCTCAGAGAGCGGGTGCACTTGTTCGTCGGCCCACCCCACAACAACGCTGGGGGCCGACGAACGAGCATTTTGATCATCAATTCGGCGTCGCCGAATCATCGCTTGGCAGACAATATCGTTCGTCGGCCCGATCCAGGAATTGTGGGGAGGGCCAACGAACAAGGTCATTCCGTGATCCGCCAAGGCGGACAGAGGCTCCCGCTTCAATTGCTGAATTTGTCGTACATCTACCCACATCAGACCCATTACCGTTTGTTGCGTTGCAGCAGGTAGCCCAAGGTCACAAAAATGCCCGCGACGCCCACCACGGCGAGGAAGGCGTAAATGCCAGCATTGTAGGATTCCAAGTAGGCCCCCGCCCAAGCGTAGGCCACTGCGGTGGGCACAGTGCCTAGCAGCGAGCCCCACAGCATTTTTTTCCAGCCCAGATTGCCAGCGCCGGCGGCGACACTGATCGTTTCGGCGATGAGGGGCACGGGGCGCGAGACGATCACCGAGGAGATGCCCCAGCGTGCAAAAAATCGGTCACCGACCTCAAAATCTTGGGGCCGAAACCACCTTTTGAGCAGCCCTTTGCCTTTTTGACCCATCCAATACCCGATCAGTGCTGCGCCCAGGCCACCTACGATGGAGAGCAGACTGCCGCCCACCAAGCCAAAAAGACTCCCATTGGCGACCATGATCACACTAGAAGGGACCGGCAGGAAAATGTCGGCAGCCAGTAGGGCCACACCTATGAGGGCAGCGACCGGTAGGGTCCAGGTCCGCATCTGCTCGGTACTGTCCATAAAATGCAGTCCCATGGCCTCTGCCAAGGCAAAAATCAAGAGAAAGATGAAAAATGTAATGCCGATGAATCGCCAATACATTTTGCCACTCGTGGCTTTAGGTGCGATTTCCATAATAATGCTGCTGCGTGTTGGGGCGCAGCTTGGGTAGGTAAGCTACGCACTCGGCCTGTCAAAATCAATCGAGTGTGTAACAAATAGGGGGAGCCCACGGCATCCTGCCGCAGGGCTTAGACCGTTTGCCTCCGGCGGAATCAACTGAAATCGCCGATTTTGAGCGTTTTAGGCCGGAGGCAAACGGTCGATCGTCCTTCGGCCAGAGGCCTCGGACTCAGCGATTTTTGTTGGTCTC
>JANORP010000090.1:0-22282 GCA_031415375.1 Bacteroidota bacterium
TTTGGAACTCTTTTTGAACATCGATGCAACTTTGATTCCCTTGCAAGCTATTAGGCAATATCCATTTTAACTAATTGATTATTAACATATTGGTGTGGATATTGGTTTTCGGAGTGGACTCAAAAATGAGAGTGAACCTCATATAATGCCTTTGTCTTATGATTTTGCATTGATTTTGTGATCAAAAAACACCCTTTTCTTAAAGTAGCTATCCACCTATCGCCATGAATCCTTGATCTTCTGATTTTACCGACTATCTTTGGTTTGATAGAACAAGATTTAAGTGTCTAAGAAAGCTCTTGCATCTCTATCGCCAGTTTGTACTTCTTTCAAATCACATTAAACCGCTTCTATGGACTTTAAGGATGAACTAAAACAACTCGGTGCCAGAGCAAGCAAATTGCTTCCACAGATTCAAACAGAGGAAGCCACGAAAAATGCGCTCATCATGCCCTTTCTTCAGATTCTTGGGTATGACGTTTTCAACCCTTTTGAGATTCTGCCAGAGTATGTGGCAGATATTGGTATCAAAAAGGGTGAAAAGGTAGATTATGCAGTTATCAAGGACTCCTTGCCAGTCATCTTGATTGAATGTAAACATCACTTGGAAAACCTAGACCCACACAACTCCCAACTTTTCAGATACTTCCATACATCCAAGGCTCGATTTGGATTGCTAACGAATGGGATTGTCTTTCGATTCTACACCGACTTGATCGAGAAGAACAAAATGGATGAAAAACCATTTTTTGAATTCAATATTACTGATCTTAAGGAGGCTGACATTGTAGAAATCAAGAAATTTCACAAATCCAACTTCGATGTAGAGGTCATTGTAAATTCGGCAAGCGAACTAAAGTATTCTAATGAAATTAAAGGTATCTTGACAAATGAGTTCAAGGCACCATCTGAGGATTTCGTAAGATTTTTTTCATCAAAAGTCTATGAAGGTAAATCGACGGCAAAGGTCATTTCTCAATTTACAGAGATTGTCAAGCGCTCTGTAAACCAACTCATTAGTGATATGATAAGCGAAAGGTTAAAGTCTGCCCTAGCTAAAGAAGTCGAAATAGAGAAAGAAGAAATTGAAAAAATCGCGGAAAAGGAAGACGCGAACTCAGACGGAATCGTCACAACAGAGGAGGAATTGGAAGGGTACCATATTGTAAGAGCGATCCTAAGAAGCAAGGTCAAGTCTGATCGTATTGGCTATAAAGATACGATCTCCTATTTTGGAATCTTGCTTGACGGGAACTCACGCAAGCCGCTTTGTCGTCTACATTTTAATGCTGCGAAGAAGAAGTATCTTGGAATTTTCGATTCCTCAAAAGCCGAAACGAGGCATGAACTCCCCTCAATAGACGCGATTCATGATTACGCCGAACAGCTGTTAGCTACTTTGAACACCTACCTGGTTGAAAACTCATAGTTAGAGACCGGAAGTGAAAGCGTTTTGAGGGCTTTCCAACTCAACAATATTGACTTTGAAAATTAGACATTTCGAAGCTTCTTCAAAGTTCCTGATGGATGCTTTGAAGAAGCTTCGATTTACTGAGAGAGGCGAACAAACAATTCTGCGCCTGAAATGTTATCCTAAATCCTCTTATCACGATTGATTATAGGTATCGTACCACATCCGACAGTATGACTCCACAAGAAATCCTGGCGATCATCCGGGAAAAAAGCGACCTCAAGGACCTCCCGCAAGCCGAGTTGGATTGGCTGTTGGCGAATTCTGAAATCAAGACCTATCTCGGTGGGGAGCATCTCTTTGCGCCCGATCTACCTGCAGAATGGTTGATTTTGATCCTTGCAGGTGAGTTCAGAATCTTTCTTGAGCGCAACGGGCAGCGGCAGGAAGTCGCCGAGATGGAAGCTGGCAATATCACGGGGATACTCCCCTACTCGCGCATGAAGGTGGCCACGGGATTTGCCGAGGCAAAGGCCGAGGCAATCGTATTGCGAATGCACCGCGATCATTTTGATGACATGATCTGCAACCACCATCCCCTCACGGAGGTGCTGGTGCATTACATGACCAACCGCGTGCGGGCCTTCACGACCATGCAGCAGCAAAACGAGAAGTTGGCATCGCTCGGCAAGCTCAGCGCCGGCCTTGCCCATGAGCTCAACAACCCTGCTGCAGCCGTCGTGCGTAGCAGCATTGCCCTCAAAAAGCACCTGCAAGCCATTCCCGACAAGTTCAAGGACATCATGCGCATCAAAGTAAGTGATGCCGAGGTCGAGGTCGTGAACAATGTCATTTTCAGACGCATAGCAAGCTTGGGCAATGTACAGAGGACGCTCATGGAGCGCACCGCACTCGAAGATGAGCTGGCAGACTGGATGGATGAGCGCGGCTTTGAAAATGCCTTTGAATGGGCGGAAACATTGGCCGATTTTTCCTTCAATGTCGATGACTTGGTGGAGGTCAATTCCATCGTTCCCGATCAAAATCTAGCGCCGGTCGTAGGATGGATCGTAAGCAATCTCATCACAGAAAAAATGGTCAATGAGATTGGTGACGCCAGCAAGCGCATCTCGGATCTTGTGGGTTCAGTCAAGCATTATACCCATATGGACCGCTCCAACGACAAGCAACCGACCGACATGCATGCTGGGATCAGATCGACACTGACCATGCTGGGGCACAAGTTTCGCGCCAACAAGGTCAAAATCGAGGAGGAGCTTTCCCCTACCCTGCCGATGGTGCCAGCATTTCCCGGCGAGGTCAATCAGGTCTTTACCAACATCATCGACAACGCCCTCGATGCCATGGAAAACACTGGCGGTATCTTGCGCATTTTTAGCCGCCAAGACGGAAACTTCGTCAAGATTGACATCACAGACTCAGGCACCGGCATTCCACCCGAGGTGCTCCAAAAGGTCTTTGATCCATTTTTTACGACCAAAGACATCGGGAAAGGTACTGGCTTGGGCCTAGATGTCGTGCGCCAAATCATGGTACAGCGGCATCGTGGCGATGTCAAAGTACAGTCCAAACCGGGCCAAACAACCTTTTTCCTCTGTTTCCCGCTCTTCTGATCCCCCTTTGATATTCCGCTATGAGCCAACTCCCCATCATTATCACCGTAGATGACGACCCCAACGTATTGCGGGCACTCAGTCGTGACTTGCGCACGCAATACCGCAAGAGCTACCGCATTTTGAGCACAGAGAGTGCCGCCGAGGCGCTCGAATCGCTCGTCGAACTCAAGAAAAAAGGCGAGACGGTCGCGATGCTCCTCTCAGATCAGCGCATGCCTGAGATGCTTGGCGTCGAATTTCTGGAAAAAGCGCGGCCATTTTTCCCCGCTGCCAAGCGCGTATTGCTCACGGCCTACAGTGATACAGATGCTGCGATTCGCGCCATCAACGATGTGCAACTCGATTATTACTTGCTGAAACCTTGGGATCCTCCTGAAGAGAAGCTATTCCCTGTTTTGGACGATCTACTCGACGATTGGTTGGTGAATTATCAGCCAGAATTCAAGGGGATCAGGGTGATTGGTTACCAGTTTTCGCCAAAATCGCATGCCATCAAGGATTTTTTGGCAGGCAACCTGTTTCCTTATGAGTGGCTCGACATCCGCAGCAACCCCAAGGCGCTGGAATACATGACTTTGCATGGCTTCAAAGATGCAGAGTTGCCCGTTGTAGTCTTTGAGGATGGTACCTATTTGAGCTACCGGGAAAACGAAGACATTGCACCCAAGCTCGGTCTCAATCCCAAAGCAAGTAGCGACCTCTATGACGTAGCCATCATCGGGGCTGGCCCTGCAGGATTGGCAGCAGCCGTCTATGGAGGATCAGAAGGACTCAAGACCTTGCTCATTGAGCGACGAGCACCTGGCGGGCAAGCTGGCACAAGTTCGCGCATCGAGAACTACTTGGGATTTCCCTCAGGGCTCAGCGGCGGCGACCTTAGTCGCCGGGCCATCGCACAAGTCCAGCGATTTGGGGTCGAATTTCTTTCCCCACAAGCGGTGGAGTCCATTGAATTGAAGGAAACCTACAAAGTACTCAAACTTAAGGATGGCTCAGAAGTCAAGACCAAAAGCATCGTGATCGCGAGCGGCGTGGACTACCGTCGCTTGGAGGCCGAAGGCTTGGATCAATTTACGGGTGCAGGCGTTTATTACGGAGCGGCAACCACCGAGGCCGCCAATTGCCGCGATAAACAAGTCTATATCGTCGGCGGTGGCAACTCAGCTGGCCAAGCTGCGATGCACTTGAGCAATTTTGCACACAAGGTGACGATCGTGATCAGAGGTCAAGACCTCACGGCCACGATGAGTTCCTACCTCATCGACCAGATTGCAGGCTCTGCCAATATTGAAGTGAAACCCTTTGTGGAGATCGTCGCTGGCGGCGGCGAAGGCAGTTTGCAGCATTTGACCCTTCTCAACTCCATAGATGGAGGCAAGCAGCAGGTCGCTTGTGATGCGCTCTTTGTTTTCATCGGGGCCAAACCCTATACTGATTGGCTCGGAGAGATCTTCCTCAAAGACGAAAAGGAGTTTTTGATGACCGGTCGCGACCTTGTATTGCACGCAGACTTCAAACGACGCTGGAAACAAAGCCGCGAACCCTTTTTGTTGGAAACGATCATTCCAGGCGTATTCGCGGCAGGCGACGTGCGCTCTGGCGCGATGAACCGTGTCGCAAGTGCAGTGGGCGAGGGATCCATGGCGATTTCCTACGTCCATCGTTTCTTGGCGGAAAATTGAGCAGAATTAGCTGCCTTGGGCTTGGGAAATATGCGGATCGTAACACTTTTACCCGCACGAGATCGCAATCAATCCCTTTTGGTTGATTATTTTGGCAACTGTTAAATCGTACTGAGATGATTGTTTACGAATCCAATCAGCATTTTCTAGGCGATATCCTGCATCTAGCCAAAAGCTGGACGATGGTCAAAATCATGCGCATGGTGCTCGTGATGGGCTTTTATTCAGGAGCAATCACAGCTCTGATGATGCTTCTATTGCCCGATCATGAACTCATGGACGCGTCCATTTTCTCCTTTTTGGGTATCGTGCTCAGTATCTTGCTCGTCTTTCGCACCAACAATAGTTATGACCGGTGGTGGGAAGGCCGCAAACAATGGGGAGCACTCGTCAATACCTGTCGTAACCTCGCAGTGACTGTACACACGACATTTCCCAAGGAAGACATGCATAGCCGGCACATGATGGCCAAACTCATCGCCAACTTTTGCCTCGCCTTCAAAGAGCACCTGCGCAAGGGCGTCGATTTGGGCGAATTGATCTTGCTCACTGATGCCGACCGCGCCGAGTATGCCACCAAGTCGCATATCCCCAACCATATCTCTCTGCAAATCCACCAGTTGGTGCACCGTGTGTACAAGGGTGGTGGCATCACAGGCGAAGATTATTTGAATCTGAAACCCCATACCCAGGATTTGCTCGACATCTTGGGTGCCTGCGAGCGCATCCGCAAGACGCCCATCCCTTTTTCCTATGCCGTTTTCATCAAGGTCTTCATTGCGGCCTACGCACTGTTGCTACCCTTTGCACTCGTTGCGACATTTGGCCTTTGGACCCCGCCGATCATGATGCTGATCTTCTTTGCCTTTATCGGCATCGAGATGATGGCAGAGGAAATCGAGAATCCATTCAGCCTCGATTGCAACAATCTGCCCACAGGCACCCTCGCCAACACCATCAAATCCAACGTCTTCGAGATCCTCCAAGCCGAGAAGGGCCAGGAAGCTCCGACCGAATTGTACCAGAAAATATTCTAAGCACATTCCTATCTCATTGTCGAAAATCCATCGTCCATCAAAATGAAAAACATGATCGAAACCATGCTCAGCAACAACCAAGAATGGGTTGCCGAGCAGCTTGCACGAGATCCCCAATACTTTGAGCGGATGGCCGCTGGCCAATCGCCCAGCATCTTATGGATCGGCTGCGCAGATAGCCGCGTCCCACCCAATGAAATCACCAAGACACATCCGGGCGACATTTTTGTGCATCGCAACGTCGCCAACCTCGTCGTCCAGACCGATATGAACATGCTGAGTGTGCTCCAATATGCCGTCGAGGTCCTCAAGGTATCGCATGTTATTGTATGTGGTCACTACGGTTGTGGCGGTGTGCTTGCGGCCATGGGTAGTCACCAATATGGCCTCATCGACAACTGGCTCCGCACCATCAAGGATACACAAAACTATTATTGGCAGCAGCTCAAGGATTTGGATGAGCATGCCCAAGGACGTCGAATGGTCGAGCTGAATGTGATCGAGCAAATCCACAACCTCGGCAAGACCAACATCATCCAAAATGCATGGCGCACCACCAACAAGCCGACCATCCATGGCTGGGCCTACGACCTCGGAACCGGCATTATCAATAGCCTCACCAGCGACATCGACAGCGAGGAGGCTCTCAAGGAAACGTGTAAATTTGAAATGGGAATTGTAGGACACTGACCTAGTAGGAGCATCACCTTACCCACTCTCCTCTTCTAGGACAAATGACCCGCAGGGCAGCTGTGTTGCGGCAAGGGATCTGAACATCTCACTTTCTAAATCCGAGGTAAATCCCTAACTTTGAGAAAGCTCAATTGGAGTCCAACCAAATTTCAATATTCCATGAAAAAGATCCTATTTATCCTCCTTGCCGTACTTGGATTCGCAGTCGGCCACGCACAATCGATCACCAATGGCAGCTATGGAACCACAGGCTATATCAAAAGTGATGGCACGATCCAGAATAGCAGCTATTCTACCAAAGGTTACATCAAGAGCGATGGCACCATCCAAAACAGCAGCTACAGCACCATCGGTCATATCAAAAGCGATGGCGCCATTCAAAATAGCAGCTATAGCACAGTCGGTTATGTCAAAAGTGACGGTACCGTCCAAAACAGCAGCTATAGCACGATTGGCCACATCAAAGATGACGGCACCGTCCAAAATGCGAGCTATAGCACGATTGGCCACGCCAACGGCGTGAAAAAGGAATGGGCTGCAGTCGTCTTCTTCTTCTTTAAGTTTGACTGAGGCAGTCCTTGCACAGTTTCTCTATCTTCAACATCATCGCCTCTCCCAATAAGATTCCTGTTGGGTAGTTTGGATTGTTATCCTCAATTTCTCCATCATGGCGGGCCATACGATTCAAAACTCGGGCTATATCACGACTGGATACATCAGCGAGGACGGTATTCTGCAAGATGCTAACTATCGTATCCAAGGCTACATCAAAGAAGACGGCACAATCCAAGATGAGGACTACCGCAACATCGGCCATATCAATGAGGATGGGCTTGTCCAAGGCAATGGTTATCAGACAATTGGGTATTTTAAAGACGACGGAACGGTCCAAAATGATAGCTACCGCACACTCGGCTATGTGAACGACGATGGCACAGTGCAGGACGATAGTTATAGGACAATCGGCTATGCTCTGGGCGTGAAAAAAGCTTGGGCAGCGGTCGTCTTTTTCTTTTTTCAGTTTGAGTGACACTTTCCAAGATTGAACGCATGCCATCCAATCATGGCTACAGCGATGAATTGATGCGCGAAATCGTACGGGATCCCACCAAATGCTGCAAGGAAGTAGCAGTATGTTGATCGGTTGCTAGGACTCTTCGCTTGGAAATCAAAGAAGCAGATTGGATAACCATGGCAATAACCGCTATCCAATACAGGCAATTACCTCGCAATCAATAATCCACACGATCTGCCTTTGTGTCCCACAACCTAAATGCAGCGAGGCCCTCTTCCTGCCCCAATTGTTCAAACGGGATCTTGCGATCAGCAAAATCCTTCTCAATCTCATCATAAATGAACTGGTCGTCAAACCCCGAAGCCGCAGCATCTCCCTTTGTGCAGGCAAAAAACACACGGTCGGGCCTCGCCCAATAGATCGCTCCCAAACACATGGGACATGGTTCGCAGGAAGTATAGACGATGCAGCCCGCCAATTGAAAGGTGCCCAAGGTCTTGCAGGCATCCCGAATCGCAACAACCTCGGCATGCGCCGTCGGATCGTTGGTCGTTGTGACCTTGTTGTTTCCGCGCCCCACGATCTGCCCATCCTTGACCACGATCGCACCAAAAGGCCCGCCATCGCCACGCGTCACTCCGTCGATCGCCAATTCGACCGCTACTTGCATCCACTCTTTGTGCATCTTTCCTTCAGATTTTCGTGGAAAGTAGCTATTCGGAAAGCCTTGTGCAAATTTTTTAGCAGGTACGCTGTCTCCGATGGCGCTGAATTCCGCTCCCCGTATCCAAGCCGCCCAAAGCTCAGCCAAGTCATGTAAACTTTGAATACTCCCTCATCGGCCCGAATAAAAATCGCAATCACCCTAGATTTACACCTAGACACCCCAAATTTTTCGGCGGTTTTTCCATTCACAGCCAAAAATCCCTACTTTCCATGCATGAATGCATACAGCAACCATATTGCCTTCTGGATGGACGGCAAAAAGGTCGAAATAGACTTCAACAAAGACACCCAGTGGCGTCCTACCACGACGGTACTCAATTACTTGCGCAGCCTTTCGCATCACAAAGGCACCAAGGAAGGGTGTGCCGAGGGCGATTGCGGCGCCTGCACAGTCGTCGTCGCCGAACCAGACGAAGCGGGACACATGCAATACAAGGCCATCGACTCTTGCCTTGTATTCCTTCCCATGATCCATGGCAAACACCTCGTGAGTGTTGAGAATGTGGGTAGCTCAGACAACATGCATCCAGTGCAGCAAGCCATGGTCGATTGCGATGGTAGCCAATGCGGATATTGCACGCCTGGTTTCATCATGTCGATGTTTTCGCTGTATAAGTCGGCGCAAATACCTGACCGTGAGGAGATATTGGATGCGCTCACGGGCAATCTCTGCCGCTGCACAGGCTATCGGCCCATTGTAGAGGCGGCCGCCAAGAGCTGTTTGGGCAATTCAAAGGACCACTTTAGCCCCCAAGAAAGCGAAGTTGCGGGGGCGCTCACTGCCATCCAAAACAGCGGCAACATCGAGATTAAGACCGGAGAAAATACCTATTTCCGGCCCACATCCTTGACCGATGCCCTCAACCTGCGTAGCCAACACCCGTCGGCCTTGCTTGTTTGTGGCGGCACAGACGTCGGCCTCATGGTCACCAAAAAGAAAATACAACTGCCCCTCGTGCTCGACTTGTCTGGCATTCCAGACCTGCGTGCACATGCAGAGACACCACTCGGCCTGCGCCTAGGCGCAACCTTGAGCTTGGAAAAAGTAAAATTGCTGAGCAAGGGTCGCTTGCCTGCCTTGAATGATATGCTCGCAGTCTTTGGCTCACGCCAAATCAGAGAGCAGGCCACACTGGGCGGCAACCTTGCCAACGCCTCCCCCATTGGTGATACACCACCTGTATTGATTGCCCTCAATGCCTCGATCGAGCTGCAAAGCCTAGCCGGCACGCGAGTGATGAAGGTCACGGAGTTCATCACAGGCTACCGCACCACGGCG
The DNA here is from genome assembly GCA_031415375.1 of Bacteroidota bacterium. Lineage (GTDB taxonomy): Bacteria > Bacteroidota > Bacteroidia > J057 > JADKCL01 > JADKCL01. The sequence goes on from JANORP010000090.1 coordinate 9,481, forward strand.
CTGCATCCCGACGAATTGATCACTGCGGTGATCATACCGCCCACACCTGCCCAAGTGACGGTAAAATCCTATAAGATCTCCAAGCGCAAAGACCTTGACATCAGCACAGTGAGCGGATGTTTTTGGATCGAATTGGACAGCAAGGACTTGGTGAAAGACATCGGTTTGGTCTATGGTGGCATGGCCGCAATGACCAAGCGCGCCCGAATGGCCGAGGACTTCCTGCGCGGCAAACCATGGACGCGCGACCAAGTCGAGGCGGCCATGGACCATGTGGAAGCTGAATTTACGCCGATCTCAGATGCCCGATCGGGCAAGGAAGGCCGCCGCATCATGGCACGCAACCTCCTCCTCAAATTTTGGGCTGATACCAACCTTCCACTGCATGTCTGACCGCCCTATGCACACCATCATGTCTGAAAACACCAAAATCCCGCACGAAAGTGGCGCCTATCACGTCACTGGTGAAGCCACATACATCGACGACATCCTGGTCGATACCCGCCTGCTCCATGGGCACGTGTACACGAGCCCACATGCCCATGCACGTGTGCTTGGGTTTGATCTATCGCTAGCACAGGGACATCGAGGGGTTCATGCTGTGCTGAGTTACAAAGACATCCGAGGTGAAAATCAGATGGGACCTGCCATCAAAGACGAGCTTGTTTTGGCTGTCGATGAAGTGATTTTTGTAGGTCAAGCCATGTTTTTGATTGCTGCAGATGACGAAGCGACGGCCATTGCCGCTGCGAAACTCATCGTCGTGGAGTATGAACTGCTGCCCGCGATCCTCTCGATCCAAGCAGCAATTGAGGGCGGCGAAAAACTGCAACCCAGCCGCAAAATCGCCGCTGGAGACAGCAGTACGGCCCTCGCCAATGCCCCCCATCAATTCAAAGGCCTTCTCGAAATCGGTGCCCAGGAGCATTGGTACCTAGAAACTCAGGTCTGCCTTTGCATCCCAGGAGAAGGTCAGGAAATCCGCGCATTTTCCAGCACGCAACACCCTTCGGAAACCCAAGCTTTAATCGCTGAGGTCTTGCACATCCCCAAGATGGAGGTCGAGGTTCAGATAAGGCGCATGGGTGGTGCCTTTGGCGGCAAGGAAACGCAAGCTAATCATACCGCGATCTGGGCTGCTCTCCTCTGCCAAGCAACACGCAAGCCCGTCAAAATCAGGCTTTTTCGCGACGACGACCAAAAAATGACTGGCAAACGCCATCGTTTCCTCGCCCACTATCAGGTAGGCTTCGATGCCTTGGGAACGATCGAGGGCTTGGAGATCGAGCTCAATGCCGACGGCGGATCGAGCACTGACCTCACAATGGCCGTCTTGGAGCGGGCCATGATGCACAGCGACAACAGCTATTTCCTCCCTGATGTCACCATCGTTGGCCATGCTTGGAAACTGAATCTCCCCAGCAACACGGCCTTTAGAGGCTTCGGTGGGCCACAAGGTATGGCGGTGATCGAGAACATCATGGACCGTATCGCCCGGCAGTTGCAACTGGATCCGGCCGATGTGAGGATGCGCAACTATTATGGTCTCGCAGACCGCAACGTTACACCCTTTGGTCAATTGGTTGAAAACAACCGCTTGTATATGATCCAAGAGGAGCTCCTCCATAGCTCAAGCTATGCGCAGCGCAGAGCGGATGTTGCCGCTTGGAATGCCCAACATGAATTTTTGAAAAAAGGGATCGCCCTCACCCCAGTAAAGTTCGGGATTTCGTTTACGACCTCGTTTCTGAACCAGGCGGGCGCCCTGGTGAATATTTACAAAGATGGTACCGTCCTCGTGAACCACGGCGGCACTGAAATGGGGCAGGGATTGCATACCAAAATCAGGCAAATTGCCGCATTGGAACTTGGAGTAGACCTCGACCGCGTCAAGGTAAATGCGACGAATACGTCCAAAGTTCCCAATACGTCGGCAACAGCCGCGTCGGCAGGCACCGACCTCAACGGCGCGGCCGTCAAAAATGCCATTGACCAATTGAAGGCTCGCATGAAGGAAGTCGCAGCCATCGTCTTGAACCAAACGATTATAGCAGGCGAAGAAGCAAGCCTTCCAGAAAATATACATTTGAAAGGCGACATGGTTTTTGATGACTTGCATCCAGCCCGCAAGCTGGGCTTCACCAAGCTTTGCGAGGCCTGTGTGTTTCATCAAGTAAGTTTAAGCGCAACAGGGTTTTACAAAACCCCTGGCGTCTATTTTGACCGAAGCATTGGCAAAGGCAGGCCCTATCACTATTTTTCATTTGGAATGGCCGTCACTGAGGTGCAAGTCGATACGCTTACAGGACATGTACAACTCTTGCGAGCAGATTTGTTGCACGATGTGGGTGAATCTCCCAATCCAGGCATCGACATCGGCCAAGTTGAGGGTGCTTATATTCAGGGACTTGGATGGATGACGACCGAGGAGTGTAAATGGGATGACAAGGGCAATCTTCTCAATCATTCGCCAGACACCTACAAAATCCCCAATGTGCAGGACATTCCCGCCGACTTCAGGGTCGCATTGTTGCAAGGTGCCCCCAACCCCAACACGATACGTCGCAGCAAAGCCGTCGGTGAGCCACCGCTCATGCTGGCATTTTCAGCATGGCTGGCAATCAAGGATGCCATCTCAGCTGTGGCCGATCACCAGTTGGAGCCTCAGTTTCAATTGCCGATGACCAATGAGGCGATCTTGATCTCTGTGGAAGGTTTGCGACAGCAGATGAAACGAATGCGTGGACCACGGTCTCTCCAATGAATGAGCTAGCACATTGGGCATTTCTCCTAGCCAGCTTGGAGCAACACAAGGCTGCTGCCGTGATGATTGTCGTCGATAGTGAGGGTAGCAGCCCTGGGCGGCAAGGATTTATGATGGTGATTGCACAGGACGGCACGATGGCGGGTAGCATTGGCGGCGGGATCATGGAGCACAAGCTGGTCGAGCTCATGCGCGACCGCCTGTCCAAAAGATTGCCGATGTGGGAATCGCGTCGGCAAATCCACTCAAAGGAAGCATCACAAGATCAAAGTGGCATGATCTGCTCTGGGGAACAAAGCATTGCCTTGCTCATCCTTAGCCCCGACGATATCCCTACGGTGAGGACGATCAGGGATCGATTGGGGGCTGGCGAGAAGGTGCTTTTACAATTGGATGCATATCGTTTGACCGCGCTTGACACTTCCAAAACCGAGCATCCCATGCGCTTTCAGAAACAGCCTTCTGGCGAATGGTCTTTTCAAGCGTTGCTGGGTGTGCGAGATATTGCACACGTGATCGGCGCCGGCCATGTCGGTCTGGAGATGTGCAAAATACTTGCAAGCCTTGATTTTTATGTGATCAATTACGACGACCGCCCTGACTTGAACACGATGCAATCCAACGATTTTGCAGATCGCAAGGTTGTGACCCCCTACGAAGAACTGCACAATTTCATCAGCAGCGGAGACAATGTTTTCGTCATCGTGATGACATTTGGCTATCGAGGAGACGACCAGGCGGTTCGTGCATTGATTGGAAAACAATTCAAGTACTTTGGGATGATGGGTAGTGAGACCAAGGTCACCAAATTATTCTCTGGGCTAAGGCTGGATGGTTATTCACCCCAAGATATCGCAACAATTTCAGCTCCTGCTGGGCTAGTAGCACATTGCAAATCACCTGCCGAGATTGCTGTGAGCATAGCTGCAGAGATGATTGCAGCAAAGTACGCGCGCACTCCACTTAATTGATCAATTCAAGGAGTTTCCTCCATCCCAACGAGGGAAAATGGGCAAATCACTCAAAACCTCCCTACATGCTCTTTGGGAAGGCCCACCTGAGCCAACAGTTGATTGCCCTCATCGATCTTGGATTGAAACAAGGGAATCTCTAGATATCGATCCAATGCTGGATTGATGTGTACCTTGTACATCTCAATTTTATTCAAGTTTTTGGCTTTCATACGTTGCTTCAATTGCTCTCTCACCCACAAAACTGCCACAAATTTACGCATTTTTGCTTGGCTTTCAAATTTTCCCGCCCTTTTCATCTCTTATTTTTAGTATTTTTGAGTTCTTTCTGCTTTTCAAGTGTTCGCTCTGCCATAAAAGCCTGATAAGGTCGATCACACACAAAAGGTTCCCAACCTTCTCCAAAAAGGCCATAGACATCAAATTCTTCCTTGATCTCCGCCAAATGTTTGGAAATGCCCATTTGGTACAATCGTGTGCGCGCTGGCGTGCTCCCTTTGGCATAGATGATGGCCTCGGGATAGAGGGTTGTGAAAATCAAAACCGTCTGCACCACTGTCGATAGGACTTGCTCGGAATCACCATTGTCTGGACGAGCATGATCATCCATTTTACCAGTCACTTGATCCAAATCACCAAATCCCAAATGGACAATACGACTTGGTTGCATCGGTGAGTACTTGACTAGCTTCACGATTCGCCCCTTGGGGCCTTCACTTACAAACTCATATACTTTGCCCGTTCCATCCATCTCCACTTCGTAGCTCTTCAACCGCATTGCCTTCCCTCCTGATCGTATAATTGTTCAATGCAAATATAATAGCAAAATCCCATAAATACAAACATTTTGCATCAAATATTTTAGCAATCATTCATTCCGTAAAAAATTCTTAATATACACCCATGAAACGCAGATTGCGATATGGAGCCCTGCTGGGGTTGGGGATGCTTAATGCTACCTTGGCGATGGGACAAGACAGTGCGGGAACAACCTCGCACGTAAAAGACTCCCTCGCGGCACAAGCCGACACGATACCTGCGGCAGCCTTGGTCGTCGATACGGTAGCCAATGCACCTAGCTGGGGCTTTGATGCGCCAATTGCTGGCACGCCATTTTCCATGCTCAGCCTGCTTGTCGTAGGTATGATCTTGATCACTACTTTGATCGGGGGAGTGCTCTATTTCATGGAGCAGATGCTGCTCATTGAATCGCTAAAGGTGAAGCATGAGGATGGCAAGCAGTCCCTTTTCGATCGCCTGACGGCATTCGCCGAGCAGACCAATCTACTACGAAAGCTGTTTTTGTGGGGAATGGGGATTTTCATCGCAGGGTTTTGGGTGCAGCAGCAAATCAAAGGTACTCCTTGGGAAAGCCACGCCAACGAGTGGATGAACCTGATCGTTCGCTGGGCGCACGTCACCTTTGGCGTGGCATGGATCGGGGCATCGTTCTATTTCATCTTTTTGGAAAATGCACTCTACCGTGGTCCCGGCATCAGAGAGGGACTCGCGGGCAACCTGTGGGCCATCCACGGAGGCGGCTTTTATTACGTCGAAAAGTACAAAGTGGCACCCGAGAAATTGCCTGCCCATTTGCATTGGTTCAAATGGGAGGCTTATATCACGTGGATTTCAGGCATTTCCTTGCTCTTCGTGGTGTACTACTTCAATGCGAGCTCCTTGCTCGTCGATAAGAATGTGGCCGACATCTCCAATGGTACCGCGATCGCCATCGGGATCGCGACCTTGGTACTCTCTTGGTTTGTGTACGACATCCTTTGCAGGTCGCCATTGGTGGAGAGCAAGCCGATCTTCTTTGTGCTCATGCTCGGGTACATTACTTTGATCGCATTTTTTCTCTCGCAATGGTTGAGCCCTCGCGCCGCCTACATTCACGTGGGGGCAGTGATCGGAACCATGATGGCCGGCAATGTCTGGCGCGTGATCATCCCTTCCCAAAAAGCGATGGTCAAAGCTGCCGAGCAAGGTAAGCCCGTCAATCCTGAATTGGGACGCCATGCTGGCTTGCGTTCCTTGCACAACAACTACTTCACCCTCCCGGTGCTGTTCATCATGATCAGCAACCACTTCCCGAGCACCTACGGCAATACGCTCAACTGGGCAGTGCTAGGCGCGCTCACGCTCATCAGCGCAGGTGTAAAGCACTATTTCAACCTGAAGGACAAGGGCGAGAAAAGCCCATTGCTCATTCCGGCAGCGACATTGGGCGTGATGATCGTATTCTTTTTCACTGCGCCGAGAACCCAGTCAGACAGTGCTGATGTCGGTAAAGACCAAGAAAAGATAGCCTTTTACCAAGTCTATCAGACGGTTGTGCGCCGCTGTACACCTTGCCACAGTAGCAATCCCACCGACGATGTCAATGTTTTGGCCCCCAATGGGATCATGTTTGACACGCCAGACCAGATCATTGCCCAAAAAGACCGCATCATGGCGCGTGCAGTTGTGACCAAAACGATGCCTCAAAACAACAAGACTGAGATGACCGATGGCGAGCGAGAGCTGCTGCGCAGATGGATCGAACAAGGTGCGACAGGATTTTGAACGGAGAAGGCAAGGGAATGCATGCACAATACTTGGATACAGTGACCGCCAGGCCAAATGGTAGTTTTCCGATATTTGCGGTTCAAAAATTCGATGTTTTAGAAAATTGATCGCAATGAATTCAATCACAGGAACGTTTGCTTTTCATTCCGCCAGAGTCGTCTTGCCGACTGGTATCGCGGAGGCTTGGGTTGTGGTGGAAGATGGAAAAATCGTCAATGTGCTCAACAGTGGCCCCATGGACATCCCTTGGATTGAATTGGGGGATGCAGTGCTCATGCCTGGCCTGATCGATTCGCATGTGCATATCAATGAGCCTGGCCGCACAGCATGGGAAGGATTTGAGACCGCGACCAAGGCCGCAGCGGCCGGCGGCATTACAACTCTGGTGGATATGCCACTCAATTCCGCGCCCGTCACGACCAATCTCGCTGCCTTCCAAGCCAAGCTTGCCGCTGCAGCAGGGAAATTGACGGTGAACTGTGGATTTTATGGTGGGATCATACCTGGCAATACAGACGACCTAGCGCCTCTCATGGAGGCCGGTGTGCTCGGCATCAAAGCATTCTTGAGTCACTCTGGCCTCGACGAATTTCCCAATGTCGAAGTGGCCGATCTCATGGCGGGCATGCCGATCATCGCTCGCTTTGGATTGCCCTTGCTCGCCCATGCAGAGCTCGTTTCAGACCATCCTGAAGCGTCATTGATGGATGAAAGTCCGCGTTCCCACGATGCTTGGCTTCGTTCGCGGCCCAAGCACTGGGAAAATGAAGCTGTAATGCTGCTCATTCGGCTCTGCCGCACATATCGCTGCAAAACGCATATTGTGCATCTCTCCTCTGCCGAGGCCATACCGATGCTACAAGCCGCGATCGCAGAGGGCTTGCCCATTACCGTCGAGACATGCCCACACTACCTCGTCTTTGCAGCCGAGGACATCGCAGATGGGCAAACGGTGTACAAATGCGCGCCACCGATCCGTGAGCGCGCCAACAATGATCTGCTTTGGGAAGCGCTGCGCACGGGGCTCATTTCCATGGTCGTCACCGATCATTCGCCCGCCACGCCCGACCTCAAAGGCATCGACACAGGCCGATTTAGAGAAGCTTGGGGCGGCATTGCATCATTGCAATTCTCGCTATCGGCCACTTGGACAGAAGCAGAGAAGCGCGGATTCAAAATCGAGGACATCTATCATTGGATGAGTCGCAACGTCGCCCAGTTTCTTGGATTGGACGCGACAAAAGGCAGCATCGCGCCTGGCTTTGATGCCGACCTTGTCGTTTGGGATCCATCGGGCACCTGCCCGACTGCCAAAACCGACATCCAACACCGGCATCCACTGAGTCCCTATGAGCGCATGAACCTGCGCGGTCGCATTCTACAGACGATCGTCGGTGGAAAAATCGTGTATGATCAAGGGAATTTTCCCAATTTGGGCTGCGGAAACATCATTTTGAGAGAAAATCGATGAAAATCAACGAATCCATTGCTGCAGATGCCCCAATATGGGCGCAAATGCTCAACCTCGCCGCCGAAAAACTCGGTGCAATTGTGCTGTATGCCACCGACGATTTTTTTGCGGAAAAAGAAAATCTCATCCTGCCGGGTCGCGGCATTTTCATCCACGATAAATATACCGACCGGGGTAAATGGATGGACGGCTGGGAATCGCGCCGCAAACGAGTGCCAGGCCATGATTGGTGCATATTGGCACTCGGTGCACCAGGCTCCATACAAGGGGTCGATATCGATACCAATTTTTTCCTAGGCAATCATCCCCCACATGCCTCCATCGAAGCTTGCAATGCGCCGCAAGGCATATTGCTCGAGGATTTGCACAAAGAGGAAATGTGGACGGAGATTTTGGCCAAATCGCCTTTGAATCCTGGCAGTCAGCACTACTATGCGATCGAAGACAGGCGCGTCTGGACCCACCTGAAGCTGCACATCTACCCCGATGGCGGCGTCGCCCGTCTCAAGGTCTATGGCGAGGTCTTCAAAGATTGGTCATTGGTGGATGGGCAGCAGACCATCGATCTTGCGGCAGCCAAAGATGGCGGCAAGGTGCTCGCTTGCAACGACATGTTTTTCAGCAGCAAAGACAACCTCATCATGCCGGGTCGCGGCGTGAACATGGGAGATGGTTGGGAAACCAAACGCAACCGCACCCCTGGCAATATCGATTGGGTGGTGTTGCAGCTCGGCCACCTAGGTAGCATCGACTCAGTGCTGGTGGATACTTGCCATTTCAAGGGAAATTATCCAGATCGCTGCTCCCTAGAGGGCTGCAATCTGGGCGAGGGCGAATCTTGGGAAGACGCGACATGGACAGAATTCCTACCCCAAACCAAACTGCAGGCCGACCACGAGCATCATTTCCAATCTGAATTGACGGGGCACGGCCCCTATACCCACGTGCGCATGAAGATCTACCCCGATGGCGGCATCAGTCGCTTGCGATTGTTTGGGAAGGTCCTGAAATAAACCCATGAACCTCACCGAACTAAATTCCCTTGATCTGGAAACTGCGACCTCTGCATTCACAAAATGCTGTGGATCATCGATATGGGTGCACAAAATGGTGGAGGCGCGGCCCTATGCCTGCGAGCAATACCTGCAAACGCAAGCCGTGCTAGCGTGGGCCGCCTGCACGCAGGTAGATGGCTTGGAGGCATTCACCCATCATCCCAAAATCGGCGGCAAGGCGGCATTAGCTGAGAAATTTGCGAGCACAAGTATATGGGCTTCGGGCGAGCAGGCGAGCGTGCAGGTCGCAAGTGAGGCCGTGCTCCAAGCGCTTGCCGATGGAAATGCGGCCTATGAAGAGAAGTTTGGCTATATCTTTATCGTCTGCGCCACTGGGAAAAGCGCCACAGAAATGCTCGCATTGCTCCAAGAGCGCCTCCCGAATCCTCCCGAAATCGAAATCGAAGTCGCGATGGCCGAGCAAATGAAAATCACCCTTTTACGCCTTCAAAAACTATTACTACCATGAGTCAAATCACAACCCACATCCTCGATACATCCCTGGGAAAACCAGCTGCGGGCGTCCCCGTTCGCCTTGAAAGGCCAGTTTCTGGCTATCAATGGGACATCATCGCCAGCGGCATCACCAATGAGGATGGCCGTGTGCCCAACCTGCTTCCCAACGATCTGCCATTGGAAATAGGCACCTACCGACTAGTATTTGAAATCGAGGACTATTTCCTTGATGGTGGCCGCAAGAGTTTTTACCCATTTGTGCCGATTGTTTTCGACGTCACCGACGAGACACACTATCATGTGCCGTTGCTCTTGAATCCATTTGGATACTCGACCTACCGCGGAAGCTGATCACGCCTTGATGCGCTTGCTTTTCGGGCGTAAGCCACAAAAGGAAGCTCATTCATTTCATCGTGCGGGCATTGCCTAAAATGTTGATTTCAGGGATTGATCCAATCACCAATCAGGACCGTCCTCGTTGTAGGTACGGTGCTTTTTGCCCTTCTCTATTTGCTGGATGAATTTTTTCTCGTTGGCGTTCATGGCATCTAGGAGGCGCTGTGCCTCGGCAGCGCTCATCTGCTGTGGGTTTTCGCCTTCACCCGGTTTCTGGCCTTGATTGCCCTTGTTTTCCTTGGGTTGCTGCGAATCGTTTTGCTGATCCTGCTGCTTTTGCTGGTTTTGATCTTCCTTTTTCTGGTCTTGTTCCTGCTCCTGCTGCTCCTGATTTTGATCTTGGTTTTGTTGCTGCTGATCTTTGAGCTGCTGGATCTTGTGCTTGATCAGCTCATAGTTGTAGCGTGCGATTTCATTGTCATGGTCGAGTTTGAGAGCGTCTCTGAAGGCTTGGAGCGACTGCTCCAACCTGGCCATCGGATCTGCGCCGCCGCCCTGAGGTTGCATGGGCATACCTGCTTGTGCCTGCTGCCCCTGTGCGGGCATGGGCCCACTTGTGGGTGCTGCACCCTGCTTGTCGCTGGCAAAGATGCAACCGAGATTGTTCCATGCCCAGGAGCCGATCTGCGTCGATTCCTTGCTGGCATTGGTGACCTTGCCATACCAAGTCATGGCCTGGGCGATTGAATCCAAGTGGAGCCAACCTTGAGCTGTGTTATAATTGAGTGCAGGGTGCTGACCAGGGTAGCTGTCATGCGCAGAACTGAATCCTGTGACGGCCTCGACATATTTTTGAGAATTGTAGGCCTCCGTTGCTTTTTGCACAGCACTGGGAGGGCCAAATAGCCACCCAAGAAACATGATCATCAACAAGCCTTTGCGCATATTCTTACTTAATTCGCATCAAAAATAATCATTTCTCCTCAGTTTTGCTTGCCGCTCCGTTTGGAATTGGATACTGGCATCCAAAACATGGTGACCATAAACAGGAGCAAGCCAGCACCCAGAAACCACTGGTATTGATTGACCTCGGCAAGACGGCGCTCGCGGTCGGTTTCCACAGCCGACAACAACTTGATTTGATCCAGCACAGGATCAAAGTTGTCGATCTGATCGTCAATCGTATTGTAAGTGGTTCCAAATGTCTGCGAAAGCTCTTGCAGGGTCTCATCCTTGAGCTGCGACAAGGCTTGCCCACCATCTTTGGCTTTTTTGTAGCCTACTTTTTCTCCCGATCGGTATTCGGGCACCTGCCCGCCGGCATAGGTTCCTACGCCAACCGTGAACACGGTGATATTGTGATCTTTCAGGCGCCCCACGACAGAGCCATAATTTTCGCCAAAGTCCTCTCCATCAGAGATCAAAACGATCGATCTACTCAGTTTCTTGTTGGGATTGAGGCTGTCTTCAGCTTCCGTGAACCGCACGAGGGCAGTTTGCAATGCCTCTCGGAAGCTCGTACCACTGTTGCTGAATTGCGCAGTGCCTACCAAGTCGAGAAAAAGGTTGGCGGCATTAAGATCACTCGTGAGCGGGCATTGCACATAAGCGTCTGAGGTAAAGACGATGAGACCCACACGGTCACCATCCATCTGCCCGATCATTTTCTTGAGGTCCATCTTTACCTTTTTGAGGCGCGTGGGCTGTATGTCTTCACAATTCATCGATGCCGACACATCGATCAAGATATAGACTTCGCGACCGCGCACCGAGACTTCCTGCTCCGTGCGTCCCCAATAGGGTCCCATGAGGGCCATCACCAAAAGGATTGCAGCCCCGCCGCGCATCGCCAGCTTGACCTCAGGCATGAAAAATGAATAGTCGCTTGGCGCAAACCAGATTTGCATCGCCTTGCGGCTCTTGAAGAAGAGTACGCCAACGATCACCAACACAGGAAGCATCACCAAAATAAATGGCCAATATTCAGGTGTCACCAAAAATGTCTTCAAAAAATCAATCATGACAAGTCTCCCAACTGACGGTGATGTGGTTGCACAAAAATTGAAGTGCAAAAATATTGCGTATGGCGTAGATGTGCAAGGCTTATTGTAGGCTTATTCGTGTCGCAGTCTTGGATCCAAGACATCGCGCAGCCCCTCCCCTACGAGGTTGAAGGCTGTGACCGTCAAAAATACCGCCAGGCCAGGAAATACAGAGAGCCACCAAGCCGAGATGCTGCTGCGGGCATCGCCCAGCAAGCCGCCCCAAGTCACGACGTTGTCGGGCACACCGATCCCCAAAAAGCTCAACGCGGCCTCTGCAACGATCGCTCCTGCTACCCCAAATGTGAATACCACGAGCACCGAGGTGAGGCTATTGGGGACGGCATGCTTGAAAAGGATGCGCATTTCACGGTATCCCATCGACCGTGCCGCCTCGATATAGGCCATGCTGCGCGTGCGCAGCATCTCTGCCCGCATGAACCTTGCAACGCCCGTCCACCCCAGCAAGCCGAGGATGATCATCACAAAATAGACACTCTTTTTCTCCACCAATGCCATCACCGTAATGATGAGCAATATGTTGGGGATCGTGGATGTAATCTCGATCGCGCGGGAAATGAGGATGTCAACCCATACATTGCGCAGCTTGCCCAATACTGGTACCCGCTTCAATGGCCGCGCCAATTGGACCATGAGCGTCGTCACGCCTGCCATGATGAGTACGCTCAGGAAGAGCTGCCACAAGAATCCGCCTGCTCCAGCTGCCAAGGCATCGGTGAGCACATAACTCCGCACTTGAAAACCATAAAAGAAGCCGAGCACCAGCCCGATGAGGCCGAGCACAATCCCGAGCGTGCTGAGTTGCCAACGGTTGTCGCCATAAAAGCCCGCCAATGCCCCAAGGATCGTACCGATGAAGCCCGAGATACCCATGGCGACGAGACCGATGGTGAGCGAAATGCGAGTGCCATGGACCAGACCACTCAATACATCTCTGCCGTCGCGGTTGGTTCCCAGAAAATGCCTGAGTTTCCAACCATCGACCTGCTGCTTGCCAAATGGGCTGCACAAGCGCTGATTGTTGTAGTCGATGGTATGGGGCAAGTAACGCACTGGTGGCCAGATCGCCCAGTCATAGGTAAACGTGCGCCAGTCTTGATTGATCACCTCAACCGATC
>JANORP010000091.1:0-11390 GCA_031415375.1 Bacteroidota bacterium
TCTACGGCATGAATTTCAAAAACATGCCCGAGTTGGATGCTGGGTGGGGATACCCAGCGGCAATGACACTGATGCTCGTGATCGGCTTGTCCATGTTTTTTCTATTTAAACGCCGCAATTGGCTTTAGGTGATCTAGATCCAGGGTATTCCTAGCGCATCAATATTTCGCTACATCCTCGCTCTCATTGATGTCAGCCAATTGCCGCAAAAGACAGGGATATTTATGAATGCCTGTTTGCTCTGCCTATGGACGCAATTCGAAGACCAAGGCGGTCCAAGGTGCCAAAGAAATTGATTGATCGATCGTGATCTCTGTCCCTGAGACGACTTCATGCAATCTTTCAACGCCGCGCAGGCATTCGCTGAAGCGGTCTAGTTTTAGGGTTTTGGGATCATCGTTGCAGCTCATGACCACCATCACCCTCTCATTTTCCTTCATTCGGAAATAAACATAGATGCCATCCGCGGGTACAAAATGGGTCATTTTGCCGTCCCGAAAAACTTGCTTGCCTTTGCGCCACTTCAGCAGTGTACGCATATAGTCAAATGCATCATTTTCTGACGCAGTGCGTCCTGATGCGATGAATTTGTTGGTTTTGTCGCCAGCCCAACCGCCAGGAAAATCGATGCGCACCTTTGCATCGGGTCCTGCATAGCTATTCATCAAGATCTCTGTGCCATAAAACAACTGCGGGATGCCCCGCATGGTGAGCAGCCATGCGATACCCATTTTGAATTTGCGCATGTCGCCGCCCATCATTGCGTAGAACCTGCTTAGGTCATGGTTGTCAAGGAAGAGGACGTTTTGATTGGCATCGGCATAGAGGTAGTCCTCTGCAAGTGTTTGATACATGCGAGAAATACCTTCGGTCCAACCCATCTTCTTGGTTAGCCCTTCATTGATCGCATCATAGAGCTGGAAATCGGTGACGCCAGGCAGTATTGCTGCTGGCTTGATATCCAATCGATTCCGAGCCACAAAAGCTTGCAAGGCTACACCTTGGACCCATGTCTCTCCAAATACCCCGAAACTGGGGTATTCCTTAAAAATTGCCTCTAGCAACTGACGCATGAAGTCTTGATCGCTGTAGAGCCAAGTATCGATACGATAGGCGTCCAGATTGGCGTATTCGATCCACCAAATACTATTTTGGATCAAATAGCTGGCTACAAACGGGTTCTTTTGATTGAGATCGGGCATGTGGTGATCAAACCAACCATCGGTGAAGATCTTTGAATCCCCCTCTGATGCATGCGGATCGATGAGTGTATTGGCGCGGTAACTCGTGCGCTGAAACGATTTTTGCTGGTGTACCCAGTCTGGAGATGGCAGCCGATTGTTGAGATAATGCTTGTCGCCCCAATGATTATAGACCATGTCCATAATCATTTTAAGCCCGCGTGCATGGCATTGATCGACGAGCTTACGATAGCCCTCGTTGTCGCCGAGTCGCGGATCGATGCGGTAATGATCGGTAATGGCATACCCATGATAGGACTCCTTGGGTTCATCATTTTCTTGCACAGGATTGAGCCACAATGAAGTAACGCCCAGATCTGTGATAAAATCCAGATGATCGGCTATGCCCTTGAGATCCCCGCCATGCCGCAATAGGATCGAATCACGGCCTGTCCCACGCTGATTCATCCCCTTGAGGTCGTCATTTTTGGGATCGCCATTCGCAAATCGATCGGGCATGATGAGGTAGATCACATCGGTGCCATCGATGCCCCGTTTACGCGTGGCATTGGCCGATCGCTGCCGCAACTCGTAGGGTACGACTTCTTGGGTCTTGCCCTCTGTGAGCAGGATGTTGAATCGGCCAGGCAAAGCGCCTTGTACATCAAGGTGCAAGAAGAGATAACCTTCTTCCTCGCTCTTTTCTGCGGATAGCAATTTGATCCCAGGATAGTCAATGCTCGCCTGCTTGCGCTCGATGCCAGCGCCGATCAAGATCAAGTCTAGCTTGGTTGCTTGCATACCAGCCCACCAAAATGGCGGATCAACGCGGTGGAGACCCAACTTGGGAGTTTGGGCAAGTGTAGCCAAAGCGGAGGAAAACAGCAGCAGGGTAAGGAAGCGCTTCACAATTCTCATTCGATCAACTTATGTGATTTCTAGACAAATGGGATGCCAAGAGGCAAGTACATTCCGCAAAAATAGCATTCTTACCGCAGCACAACCTTTTCTGTCAGCGTTCCACGATCGGTTCGCATCAGAATGAGATATGTGCCAACTGGCAACACGTTTACGTCGATCAAGTATCTGAGCTGGCCTTGCTCCCATCCTTGCTGCCAAACACGTTGCCCAACGGCATTCAGGATCGAAATCTCATGCACCTGAAGGTCAGCTGCACCAATCAATTCCAAGGTAAATTTGCCATTGGCGGGATTGGGATAGACAATAAGGGAAGGCTGCGTTTTGGCATCCACCAAGATCGTACGCACCTCCGAATAACGGGTAGCGCCATCGATATCTACAATCTTGAGCCGGTAGCAATGGATCGGCTGCCCTTGCTCCAAATGGCTGTCCCATTCCACATAGTCCTGCGAGATCTGACTGTTCCCAGCAGCTGGCAACCGTGAAATCTCATGGAACTGAAGGCGATTGAAGCTCCGCTCGATGACAAAATGGTCGCTGTTGATCTCCTGCGCGGTCGTCCAATCCAATCGCACGATGTCGCCCTGCAATTTGGCTTCAAAATTCAGAAGCTCCATCGGTAAGGGCATGTTGCCATCGACGCTCGCCAGGGTGAAGTCGCTGAAGGTGGTGAATGGGAACGAGGTGATGAAGCCGGTATTGTTGGCTGAGCCACCAGGCCCCAAGGGCGTGATATTGAGCCACTGACCGATGCCATTGTCTTTGACGATGCGCAAGGCCGGTGCATTGGTCACGCCATCGACACGCTGTATCACGTCATAGGAAAGCGTCACCTGCGCCGATTGCACGGTCGCACCTGCCCCCTTGCTGATGTTCCAATACCGTTGCTGCGAGATCCAAGCGATCAATTCGGGGACGGGTGAGGGCCAGAGATAGGTCGTGCTGCGGTCATCCAAAAACATCTCACCCGTATAGGTCGTGCGTGTATTTACGTCGTGATCCACAGTCAACACGGCTGGGCGCGCATCCCCAATGGCCAAGCCAGAAACAGTCTTGGTTTTACCTATTGGAAAGCCACGGTTCACGGAAATAGACTGTTGCACTTCCCATTTCATAGGGCCATCGACAAAACTGGAGCCCACTGGCGAGACGTTGCTGTGCACAAAAGTAGGAGTCGTGGTGGCAGAATCGCGCAAGGTGAAGTCATGAATCGCATTATTGACCCGATGGCGGCTCACCAAATCGCCATTGCGCATCGTGAGGTTGCCGGTGACAAAGTAGGCGATATTGCCACCGCCAAAGGATTGGAACCAGACATCTGCATTGTTGTTGTAGTCGTTGAGCAGGCTGTTGTTATCGATTTCAAAATTGTAAAACGAAGTGGCGGCCCCAGTCGTTTCCGTGACATTGCCCATGAGCCATTGTCGGTAGCGGCCCGCCATGACGACATCGATGCGACCAGTGCCGATGCGGCCTACAAACTCATCGTAATTTTCAAAATTGCGTTGCACGAGTAACCGCACGACGCTGCCAACGACAGGCTGCAGGCGGCTAGAATTGCGGCCAATGAGCAAGCCAGCCATCCGCCAAGTACCAACTCCTGAGAAAAAATAATCGTTGTGTTGAGACCAATCGCCGCGAAGTCCCATGTCGGCAAATCCAGTGGAACCGTCGCCGAGATTGACCGTGCCGAGATTGTTGAGCGTTCCCCATTGCAGCTCGACGGTGACGGAGTCGGTGAGCGGGCCGAGTAGGGATGCGCCAGCATTGACAGTGATGTTTGACATCCGCCAACGCTCCTTGAACAGGTTGGAAGCGGCTAGCCGCGTCGTACCAGCGAAGATAAAATTGATGCGACGGTTGTTCCAATCGTTCAGATTGGCGGCCTCGGGGTTGGCGTCGATGCGGCCGTTGTTGTAAATGCTACCGTTGGTGCCCGTAAACGTCAGATTGGCGGTACGGACGCCAGGGTTGTTGTCGGCAGGCAAAAGCGTCGAGCCTTGAGCGACATGCAGATTGTTGGTGATTGTGATATTCCCCTCGACCAAGACCCTATTGGAGATTTCATTGTTGTCATACAAGTGAAATGCAGGGGCATTGTCGTTGTTGTCGGGGCTATTGTCATTGATCGTAAAGTCGTAAAATGTACCTCCATTGAGGTAATACCCACCTGTCACCGCGGCGGAATTGTTTTCATGGTACGTGAAACTCACGGTCGAGAAGGGCTTGGTCGCACTGCCGTTTGCAGTATTCAAGACATTGTAATAGCGGGTGGGGTACAACTGACTCAGGTTCACATTGCAAGCACAATTTGGATTGGCCACGGGAAGGTGGTTGTAAATTCCAGTGTTGGGCCCAGCATAGCTATAGACCTTGTAGGTGAGCCAGTTAAATTGAGCGGGACGCCCAGCGCCTCCTGTAATTGTATTCCATGGGATGGCGATTTCGCAGGTATTCGTGCCGCCGTTGTTGCCTGTCGCTAGGGAAAATGCCGTATTGATGGTCCAATCATTGGCTCCATCGTAACGGCGATATTCATTGTACCCATTCTTAAAATACAACACAAAATCGGCTCTGAAGGGGAGCATCATTTTGTTGTTGTCATAGATGTTGCCTTGATTGCTACCATCGGCACTGGTGCCGCCATTGACGGGTATTATGGGGTTGTAATCCAGATACAAAACCTCAGCTTCATTGAAGTTGGTACCCGTGAAGGCAACGTAGAGATTGTTGGCGTCCCAAGACATGAAATAGGTGGTCGCGCCGTCATTTTGTTGATTTTGGCCATCCGTTTGGACACCATATTCATTGGCCGAAATGATGCCGTCTTGGGTCGCTGTTGTGAATTGTGCGTTTGCAATGATTCCCAAAGACAACAAAATCGCACAAAGAAAACTGATTTTCAGCCTTTTATCGTTGCAAAAAATGGTGTTTGGATTCATTGTTCTTCAAAATTTGAGAATTCCTTCAACCGTTTATTTTCCCATCGTCTTATCTTCTACCAACAATACAGAGGCGCTAGCAATCAAGAAGGAAACCCCTCCCAAAACGCTCATATAGACTGTTTGGCCATCAAACATTCCGGTCAAAATCTTTCCTAAAACCATGCTGGCCACCAACTGCGGAATCACAATGAAGAAGTTGAACACACCTACATAGTATCCCAACTTACCCTCCGGAAGTGCACCAACCAAGATCGCGTAAGGCATAGAAAGCAGACTGGCCCATGCTATGCCAACCCCAATCATGGGCAGGAGCAATAGGTACTGGTCCCTGATGAATAGTATGGATATCAAGGAGAGACCTCCGATCAACAAGGAAATCATGTGGGTAGCCTTACGAGACGTGGCCTTAGCAAGCACCGGCAGCAAAAACGCAATCAAGAATGAAACCAAGGAGTAGGTGGCAAACATCACCCCAACCCAATTGCCAGCTTCTTGGAAGCCCGCAGATTTGGGGTCGGTTGCATGAAATACATTTCCAGCCACTGTAGGCGTCATGAAGGCCCACATTGCATTGAGTCCAAACCATGTAAAAAACTGAACAACCGCTAGCTGCATCATCGTTTTGGGCATTTTGCTCAATCCCGACAAAATCTCTACCATGCCGCGAATGAAGCCCTTGGTTTTTTGTTTTTCCTCCTCAAATGCCTTCAAGTCTGATGGAGGATATTCCTTGGTCGTCGCAACGGTGTAAATCACTGCGGCTGCAATCACAACCGCACCGATATAAAACGAGAATCTCAAAGAGTCCGGTATTTCCTTGTCTGGGGCTACGTTATCAACTCCAAACCTGGTAAGAATGGTAGGCATCAAAGCTGCAATTACAGAACCCAAGCCAATAAAGAAGCTTTGCATTGCATAGCCAAGGGTGCGCTGCCGCTCTGGGAGCATGTCACCGACAAAAGCACGAAACGGCTCCATGGAGATGTTGAAGGCGCTATCCATCACCCATAGCATTCCAATCGCGACATACAACCCTGGTGAATTGGGCATGAGGACGAGCGCGAAAGTAGCTGCGAGTGCACCTATCAGGAAAAAAGGCCTACGACGGCCCCACCTTGGACTCCAGGTACGATCTGATAAATATCCAATGATCGGCTGGACGAGCAATCCCGTTACTGGACCAGCTATTGCATACATTGCAAGGTCCTCTACCTCACCACCATAGGTCTGGAAAATACGGCTCATGTTCACGACCTGCAACATGAATCCAAATTGGATTCCGAGAAAGCCGAAACTCATGTTCCAAATCTGCCAAAAAGACAACTGTGGTTTTTGCTCCATTAGACATTACCGTTGAAAGACTTCGATACCAATTCGTTAACCAAGATAAAAGGAAAAATTTTAATTAGTGTCACATTAACACTATTATTGTTTTGCCTCTGTTGGTTAATGTACCCACTGCACTGAAAATTGATGTCAAAGCTCCAAAAAACGATCTCCTTGCCTTTTTACCTCTTGCTCAGCCTGCCCTCTACGGCTATGGGCTTTGGACTTTCTGTCCAAATTTCGGCCTTGTCCTGGATCCTTTCGACCAAATATCACCTCGCAATCGACGAGGTCGGTTATGTCTGGCTAGCAGGACCTTTGGCGGGGATCGTAGGTCAGCTGCTCGCGGGCGTGATCTCAGACAAAATCTGGTTTCTGGGAGGCAGGCGCCGTCCACTCATCATCATCGGCGGTATTTTTGCTGCAGCAATGCTTTTCATGCTTCCACATCTTGACTTGATATCCAATGCTTTGGGCATGGCAGACATCATGTTGGTTGCGCTCACTGTGGCACTTGGGCTCGACTTGGCGATCAATGTCGGCTTCAACCCTACACGGGCCATCATCGCCGATGTGACGCCCGAAGGCGATGCCCGCACCAAGGGCTATACGATCATGCAGACGGTATCTGGGTTCTTTGGGGTAAGCGCCTACTTCATCGCATTGGTCTGGGGAAAAGAAATCTTAATCTATGTTGGCATGGCGGTCATGCTGGCTTTCAACCTGTTGCCTGTATTGTTCATCGACGAGCCACGCTCGCTCGCTCCTGCAAAAGCGAAGACATCTGCCGAAAAGAGCACCAACCTCACGCAATTGGTGTTCATTTACCTCGCCAATGGATTCACATGGCTCGGCGTTCAGACCATGTTTGTATTCCTCTATGCCTACCTCTAAGGCAAAATGGGCGTCATCGACGACAAGGAAATGGGGCAAATTATCGACATCAGTTTCCTGATCCTCAATACAGTGGGCTTTATCTTGCCAGCACTCGTCTTGGCACCGCTCACCAAGCGGTTTGGCAGGACTCGGGTACATGCAAGCGCGCTTGCGATCATGGCACTCTCCTACTTTGCGATTTTGGGTCTGGGCAGTACGCCGACCGCGCTGTACATCATAATGGGCCTGCTCGGCATTGGCTGGGCCGCCGTCGTCAGCCTTCCATTTGCGATCGCAAGCGAATACGTAAGCGCCGATAAAATGGGCCTTTACATGGGCATTTTTAACCTATCGGTCGTGATTCCGCAGCTGGTAGTGAGTGCTGTATTTGGAAAAATCTTCAAGGATGCGGAGAATCTCAACATCATCTTTGTGATTTGCGGGGTTTCCTTGGGCATCTCAGCCATTTTGTGGGGATTGGCGGTCAGGGACAAGCAGCTGGAACTTGAAGTAATCCACGAATAGGCTGGTTGCGGAGAAACTGGAAATCCATTTCGCTGATATCCAATTAGAATCGGGCTTCAGCTCAGAATGTCATCAGGCTGATGGCACCAAAAATCAACATCGAGAAAATGACGACGAGGAAATAAGGGACAATCCCAGCGGCTCCAGCATAGTCTTTGGCGATGCGCTGCCCCAAAAACAGCATCAGAAGCGTGACGCCTGCGCTGCAACTGGCAGCAAAAGGCATCCAAAATCCATATAAATTTACAAAGGGAGCCATTGCCAGCGCTGCGAGTGCTGCCAATCCCGTGAGCACCTCCATCACGGTGATCGCTGTGAGCAACAGCGGTACCATTTTGGAGAATGGACTCTTGGAAAAATGGCCCATAAGCCATTCCACATTTCCCTTGCGATCTACAATTTTGTCGATGCCCGATTGCAAAAATAGAATCGCAAAAAAAACCATGACGAGCATGATGAAGATCACAAGCGGGTAAGCATGCAATTCTGGCATTTGAAATGGAAATCGATTCATGGCATTTGGTTCAATGGAGGGGTGAAAATCACAATAACAACGTCGCGCAGCGATGGCTACCCTTCCAAACTGCGTTTTTTCAAAATGAAAAACAACTCTCTCCCATCACGTGGTTGAATCGAATTGTAGCAACGCTCCATTTTCTTGACCTCAAACAGCCAATGAAACAACTCGTTGTATTCGTCTTCGCTCCCGCCAAACGGCGGCCCACCCGCCAATGGAAAGTCAAACAGCAGCCCCGCCAATGTGCCACCTGGCTTGAGCAGCGTAAACATCTTCATCACATAGGCTGGGCGCTTGGCGGGATCCTGAGCGCAGAAAAAAGTCTGTTCCAAGACCAGATCAAACTGCCCCTCGAGGGCGTAAAAGTCGCCCACGATGAGCTGGTCCTTGGGAAAATCAGGAATTCGAGCAGCGATTCCTTCGAGCGCCTTGCCCGACCAATCTAGGACGGTCACATTGCGAAATCCATTGTGCCACAACCAATCGGCCTCGTAGGCGCTACCCGCGCCAGGCAATAAGATACGCAAGCCCTTGTCGCCCAGCTGCTCACAATACGTGGTCAATGCCGGGCTGGCACTGCCCATATCCCAAGCTGTCTCGCCTTTTTCCCAACGCTC
This sequence comes from Bacteroidota bacterium, assembly GCA_031415375.1. Classification (GTDB taxonomy): domain Bacteria; phylum Bacteroidota; class Bacteroidia; order J057; family JADKCL01; genus JADKCL01. The sequence goes on from JANORP010000091.1 coordinate 8,909, forward strand.
CTGCCAATATTGATCGTTCATCATTTCTATTCAAAGTATTTTCTGCATTCCCAACTCAAAAACGTTGTTCAGAGTTCAAATGCAGGCAAATTTATCATTCCGTTTCAAACAAACGTGCAAACGTGGCCAAGTCGGGCAATGCTGTGAGCACGTTACTTGGCAGGTCGCGGTGCATCTTGCCAATGAATACGCCATGAATTTTGGCAGCCTTGGCCGCCTCCATGTCTGAGTTGCTATCGCCCACCATGAGCGCCTTTTTCAGGTCGATATGCGCGTTTTCCTTGGCTGCGCGGATGAGCATGCCCGGCTGGGGCTTGCGGCAGACGCAGCCAGCGTCCTTGTCATGCGGGCAGTGATAGACGGCCTGTATGCGACCACCAACTGCCTTGATATCGGCGAGCATGCGGGTATGCACGTCCTCCAAATCCTGCTCGGTATAGAGTCCCCGAGCAATGCCGCGCTGATTGGTGACAATCACGATGGTCCCAAACCGCTTGGACAATGCTGCGATCGCGTCCAAGACGCCATCGTTCCAGACCCATTCGCTCCAGTTCTGCACATAGCCATCAACGATGCGCTCATTGAGCACACCGTCTCGGTCAAGAAACAAGGTCCACTGGGCATCGATGTTGCGGGGAAAATCACTTCGATTCATGGCTTCTGAATTTGGTCAGACAATGCATGGATCAATGTACAAAAATAGTCCCAGCCAAAGCGCGGCTTTTCTTGGATGACTTCTGCGATCATCGCTTGCTCGCGCCCTTGGTCATAAAAATCGACCAATGCATCCGCAATTGCGGTCACATCGACTTCGGTCACATAGCCCACGCGGCCATGCGGCACAATTTCAGGAAGGCCACCTACATTGGTGACCAGCATCGGTTTGTGGAAATGATAGGCGATCTGCGTCACGCCACTTTGGGTGGCGTCCTTGTAGGGCTGCACGATCATGTCGCTCGCACAGAAGTATTTGCCGACCTCGGTATTGGGGATAAAATCTGTGCGCAATTCCAAGCGATCAGCGATCCCCAACTTGGCGATCAAGTCGTTGTAGGGCTTGGCGTCGGTGTAATATTCGCCAGCCACGATCAATTTCACGGGTTTGGCCGCCAATCTGGGATCGGCCATCGCTTCCAATGCGAGGTCCAAGCCCTTGTAGTCGCGTATAAAGCCAAAAAACAGGAGGTAATTGAAGGCGGGATCTAAGCCGAGTAGGCGCTTGGCCTCCTCCTTTTCATAGCGCGCCCCAAAGTTGTCGTAAATCGGATGCGGTGCAAAAACAACAGGTTTGCCCGTCTTGAAACTATGGATGTCTTGCTCGACGCTGCGACTCATCGCCACAAATCCATCGACACTGCGCGCAAAATAGCGAATGAGCTTCATGTCCCCAATGCGCTGCTCATGCGGGATCATGTTGTCCACGACGGAAATGACCTTAGTATGGCCGTTTTTGCGCGCCCTTCGCGCGATGGTACCGAGGCTTGGGCCAATGAAGGGAATCCAAAACTTCATCAGCACGAGGTCTGGAGCCATTTTGCGCAGCTCCTTCCCTACCTTCAGCCAATTGAAGGGATTCACAGAGTTCACCTTGATCTTGATATCAAGGCCACTAGGAACCTCCTCCTCAGACAGTTGTGTTTTTCCTGGGAATAGAAAATTGGGGTATTGAAGGCTGAATGTATAGATCGTCACCTCATGGCCTTCAGCGATGAATTCGCGCGCCATACGTTCATTGAACGTCGCCAATCCCCCCCTGAACGGGTAGGTCGTCCCAATTATCACGATGCGTTTCTTGGCCATGGAGGCAATATTTTGACGCAAATTACCGCCCAAGGACGGCTAATTCAAGTGTTTTATTCTTAAGATGTGTGAATGTATGCCATCAAAACCAAAGCTCACCTGTAGCCGCGCCTTCTTACGCATCCGCTGGGCCATCTGAGCCCCCAAAATCCAAGGATTCGATATTTGCCAAGTCACGGTTGGCTTTCGCAAAGTCCTCTGGAATGCCAATATCGATGAAATACCCCTCGAACTTGTAACCGTCAAAACGCAGCTTTTTCACATAACGCTCAAGGATGTCTTTTTCAAAGCTGAACTTCTCGGGTACATCGACCATGCTCCACAAGTTGCGATCGATGATGTAAACCCCTGCATTGATGAAGCCTATTTCGCAGGCTTGCTTCTCGCGAAAGGCTTTGATGCGCTCGTTTTTGTAGAGATCGACCGTGCCATAGCGGTCAAAATCCTTCATTTCCTTGAGCGCAAGACCGATGATGCCGCCTGGATTGAACAATTGGTAGGTCTCCCAAAACATGGCTAGGTCATGCAAAAAAAGCGTATCGCCATTGAGTACGAGCACCTGCTCAGTCGAAGTCTTCACAAAAGCGAGCTTGATGCCACCACCCGTCCCCAAGGGCACGGTTTCGACGGCATACTCGATATCCATTCCCAACCAATGATAGCCAAAATGAGCCAAAATGAC
>JANORP010000092.1:0-30355 GCA_031415375.1 Bacteroidota bacterium
GGGCACTGTATTGCGTGCCGGGTATGGTATAGACGCTAGAGGGGAGATAGGTAACCGATGCCCCCGACCCACCTGGATTTCTGTGCATAAATACTACATAGTCGAGCTTGCCGTCGGGGCCCTCTGTGGTATTGTCTGCCCTGAAGGCACCGACTTGCCGTGTGCGCAGATCAAACTTGCTCCAATCAAAATTGGGGTTTTGCAGTGCGATCGAGTCCAGTGCAGCGGCATGGCTTTTGGTGACGTCATTGCTGTCCCCTGGATTGATGTCCCAAAACGGCGGCACCTCGATCATGCGGGGATAGACATATCCCGTCACGATAAAAGGATCACTGGGATTGGAAAAGGTATAAAAATACTCACTGAGGTTGTGGAGAGTCTGGTTGGCGCTTACTGTCGAGGGCAGCTCGTTAAATATCGCCGATTGCAAGCCGAGGTTGGCGGGTACATTGGGGTCGGGTCGAAAGATGGCTGGGAGTGTACCATCACCTAGCCATAGGGGATTGCCTGCTAGTGGTATTGTGTCATTGTAGCGCACAAGCACCACTAGCACGTGTAGGCGCCCCTTGGGAGTGTATTTGCGTCCATAGGGTGCAAAATAGCAGTCAGGTGCAAGCGAGAGGCCGTGTACACTGGTATCGAGCAGGCAATTAAAATCGTTGCTCGATTGGGCCGCGAGTTTTGTTGTGGCTGCAAGCAGGCACAACAGGCAGAGGAGCAGCCTGTGAGGGCGCAGTTTTTGTTTCATATTGTAATTTGTAAAAAGCTATATCTGCAAAAAAGGGAGTATTTATTGTCAATGCACCAAGACCAACCGCTTGGTGAGGTGCAGGCCGCTGTCGAGGTCGGTGAGCCTGAGCCACAGTACTTCGCTGCGCATCCCAGAGAGATCGAGGCTCGTCTGCACTGCCGTGAGGGGCTGCAATCGCAGCCGCTGACCGAGGCTATTGTAAATTTCCAGTTGCAGGTGCTCACCCCAAAAGTCATTGGTTTCCACGGTGACGACCCCGGCAGTGGGGTTGGGATATACCCCAAAGTCGTAAGCGAGTACGGGTGGCACGAGCACTTCGGGCCAAATGGGTAGGGGTGGCAGGTTGCTGAACTGAACGAGCACCGTAAGGGGCAAGACTGATTGTGGGATGTTAGGTAGCACCACTGTATCGAGGGTGCAGTTGGGTGAATAGGCTTGCACGACCATCAACAAATGACCATCCGGAGCAGCAACCATCTCCGAAAACCACTTGATTTCGAAGGGATTTCCGTCGCTGATGGCCCATGCGAGCCTGCCTGTGTGGCGGTTCACCAGGGCAATGAAACCATCGCGCGCATTGCTCACGCATGGAGCGGTGTCAGCGACCACAAAATGTACAGCGTCGAGTCGCATGTTGCACTCATAGTGTCCCGACCAATAGATAAAGTCCTTGGTAAAGGCGATATCTTCACTCACAACATTGTATCCACGAGACTTGAGCGACCATGCGACTTCGCCATTGGTCTCGTATTTCTCCAAAAAGGCCAGATCATTCGATTTGGCTTCGGCAGATAGATAGACACCATCTGCAAATGCCTCCAATTCGGCATTGGGGTATCCATTGGGTTGCGTTGCATACCCACGCACCCACTCGATGTCCAGTGTGGGCGATAGCTTTAGGAGTTGGTAAGCTTGCGCGGGATAGATCTGCCCATTGTGGCTGAAATTGCCCTGGCCAAAATTGGGGCCAAAGGTGTAAAAGGAGAGATAGACATTTCCTACGCTATCGCGCGCGGAGAGGAAATGCCCGGATTCGGCATTTCCATATTCTTGAAATGAGGTAAAGTCGGTTACATGACCATCGCTGTCTAGTTTTATTACGGCCATAAAAGAGATCAAGGAGTTTCCATTGATGGTATCTTGGCCTACAATCAGCGGAAATCGACAAACACCGAGCATCAGGTCCGTCGTGCCATGTGGCCCGCAAAAAATTTTATCTGTCACCACATAGGTGGGGCCACCAATATTCGTGAGTTGCAGCGTTTGCCCCGCGGGAGACAGTTTGGCTAGAAACCCGTTGGCCCGATAAATCGAAGTGGTGCGCAATATTGCTCCACCGGGGAATTGCACCACACCCGCGTAATTTCCAACAACGATGATGTCTCCATTGGCATCAATGTCCACCCCTGTGATGCGAGACCAAGATCCTGAATCTCCCCTTACAATCCAATTCCATTGAAAGGTGCCCTGTGCGTCCAATTTCATCAAATAGCCATGGTAGTCATTGTCAAAGGCCCATTCCACGGTGTCTCGAAAGTAGTAGTCCCAAGTGCCCAAAATACCTATGATCAGCTCATTGACATACGCTCCCGACTGATAGACCGACCCGTCGTCGGTCTGCCTAAGTTGCCGATTCCATTGCGTTCCCGCAAAATGGGATTGAAATTTGTACCAATCCAGATTGGGCAAGCTATTGATCTGCTGCTGCGCCCGGGCATCTGCCAACGACATCGCCAAGAAGGCGAGGCCAAGGAGGATTATTTTGAAGATTTTGTGCATGTGTCAGAATGATGGGTCAAATTACGCATTTTTAAGTCCAAGATCTGCGGAGAATTATAAATGAGTGATGTGAAATGGGAGACTTGGCAATTATTTTGTCAATGCACCAAGACCAGTCGCTTGGTCAGGCGCAGGCCACTGTCGAGGTCGGAGGACCTGAGACACAGTACTTCGCTGCGCATCCCAAAGAGATCGAGGCTCGTCTGCACTGCCGTGAGGGGCTGCAATCGCAGCCGCTGACCGAGGCTATTGTAAATTTCCAGTTGCAGGTGCTCACCCCAAAAGTCATTAGTTTCTACGGTGACGACCCCGGCAGCGGGATTGGGAAATACTCCAAAGTCGTTGTCGCCCACTGGGCCCGCATCGAGCGCCGCTTTGCCGCTCGTCTCTTGCACCGCCTGCCCGGCGCCTGCGCCGCCCGTGATATGCGCCAGCGAGACTTGCCACAAAAGGAGCATTGTCGCCACCGTTCCCGACAAGCGCCGCGATCTGCCAAGCCATGGCACGGTTGGCCGCTGTGGCTGCCGACACTTGGCCTGCCGATGCAGTGTGCCGCAACCCACTTGCGGTATACAAGGATGCCTTGCGGCAAGTGAAGTATTGTAATAGCTCAGATTGTCCATGTACATATATACGATCTGTGACGTTGAGATACAAGTTGCATCGGCATATTGACAGCCCATGTCAAAACCAATGCGCATTTTGCTGAAAGAACAAGGAGATGAATGAAAGTGCAAAACCATCCAACCGAGCCCGCGGCGTCCCGCCGCAGGGCTATCGATAGACCGCCTCAGGCGAAGGAACTGAAAAACGCTGATGGTGTACGCCCCAACACCTAGACAAAACCTGTACACGCCTCCCACAACGCCATCACCCCACCAATACAACCTACAGCACCAGGTTTGGCGACGTGACCCGCTTGCGCGGGTCACGTGCCTACCATACTGAACCCAAGGCGCCGCATCCTCGCGCAGCGGGAGTCGGCCCTTGGTCCTTACAAGGCTTTGGCAGAGGCCTAGCCAATCAACAAAACAAGCATCGCGTAGGAGAGAGATAAACCTATAAAGAGCAGATTGAGGATGCCAATATCCCTCCTCGTCGGCAGCTTGTCAAAACAAAAAAGGGATCGGTATTAATAAACGGATCGTGCATTTTGAAGAGACACACAGGGTGCGTAATTTGAGCTTACAATAAAGGGTAAGTATCAATCTGCAACGTTATGTCGGCCCCAAATGCACTTCTCAATATGGTAGCGCAGCTCAGTCCAGCTGAGATTACCTATTTCAAGAAGCATTTCCGTGGAAAAAAACGCGCCATCTTTAGCGAAATGGCACGCAAAAAAAAGATTGATCAAAAAAGTCTTGGTCGCTCCATGGCCGACTTGACCGAAGGCACATTTGCGGTGTACCGCTCCCAGATCAGCAAGGAACTGGCCACTGAACTGATCCGCTACCGACAGCGCAAAAACCCATTGCATTCCCTGCGGGAGCTGCAACAACAAGCCGAGTCGCTACAGGCAAGCAGCAGGCCCTCGCTGGCCATCGCCCTGCTCAGCAAGGCGGTGACCCTCGCCGATGAGATCGAGGAGTTTCAGATCGCGTGCGACTGCATCGCGCGCATTCTCATCCTAAATGCCAGCGAGCCACGTGAGACCACCCGGTGGCTGCAACAGCTGCAAGCCTACAATCGACAGTGGACAGCGCTGGGCGAGATGCGGCATAGTGAGCTGGAGGTGCATGGCTACAGGTTGCTGGGCGGCGCTGAGCGGGCAGAGCTTGCAGCCGAGAAATACAAGGCCATGCACGTGACAACCAAGCTCAGTTCCAAAAAAGCAAGGATCGCATGGGCAGCGGCGCGGGCACATTGCAAGATGATGTTGCTGGAGTTTGAGGAAGGTTTTGTGATCTTGGAGGAAGTGAGAACCCTCGTGCGTGCTCACCAGTGGTTGCTCCATGACCAGCAGGTATTGCATTCCACAGTCAATACCTATATCAGGTTGTCGGCGGGAATGTCAATGAATATGCAGGCGAGGGAAGGACTAGCCCTTTCGGCGGAGCTGATCGAGATGCTGACAATGCAAGGCATCCCAACACCCGTCAAAATTGGTTTTGAGATTCAGCGAATAGAGTTATCTATAGCTCTGCAAGCAGATGACCACGAGAGCTTTAATCGGCTATCTTTCAAGATTTTGGCGGCTTATGATAGTGGACAGATGACAAATCTCCATGAGTGCCGCAGAATTGCGATGACAATTATTGAGCAGCATATCAAGGCTGGGACAGCCAACCTGGCTTTGCGTTGGGTAGGCATTGCCTACGAAACCAGAAAACTCAAATCATTGGCAGAGTCACTGGCCTTGATTGGGGTCTATGAATTTGTGGCGATCACAATGTTAGGTGATTGGGAGCGGCTTGCTACTGCATGGCCTAGGGTATTCTATGCTTTTAAATCCAAGAAACAAATCAATCCCTATACCCAGCGCATCTTGGATGGATTTAAGGCAATTGCAGCCGAACCCACGTCTGTGAAGACGACCTTGGCCAGCCTATGCAGTGACTTGGATTTGCTTCCCGACCATCCCGATTACATCGTCTTGCGCCAGATGTTTGATTTGAGTGCCTGGGGCAAGGAATTCCTAGCTGGCCAAGAAGGAGTCAGCTAAATGGAGGCACGTTGCCAAGTATTTTGTGCTAAGGAAACAACGATGTTGTCGATCATGGATCGATCAAAGCATCTATATTTATCCCCCCAAAACTCACCCGATAAACATTGCTGGTCGGCGGAGTGGTGGCCACGAGTGCAATCGTGCAATTGCCGTTGCGGTATTGCTGGATAAGCTGCCCGAGGTTGATGCCGATTTGGGCATTGAAATAGGGCTGGGCTTGGTGCAGGATGCGCACCACCAGCCAAGTGGGCATCACGGCAGATTGGCTGCTGTTGTTGCCATTGCCACCGCCATTGTTGCCGGGACTGTTTTGGGCACTCAGGGTGCCCCAGCCAAGTGCGCAGAGCGCGAGGATCACGACTACCTGTTTCATACTATCTCTATTTGGTTTTAAATCTCTCTCTACAAGGCAAGATACAAAGATTTGGGCAGGACACTGCTGCAAATCGCTGGGCGTGTAGTGTGCATGCGGCGTGCGTGCTTGCGGCATTGCCCAATAGGCATTGGATCACAACTTGACGAAGTGCCCTCCAAGGACCCCTGATATTGCCCATATTGGAGGCCAAAATCAGGGTAAAACAAGGGGCTTTTTGACCCAAAACCCCCTCAGAACGCTGGAAACAAAACCTTCGGCACTTTGAGTATAGTTGACTCCACTTCAGGTATAACTGACTGCACTCGAAGTATAGTGGACTATACTCAAAGTATAGTCCACTATACTCTGAGTATAGTGGACTGCACTCAAAGTATAGTGGACTGCACTCAAAGTATAGTTGACTATACTCAAAGTATAGTTGACTGCACTCAAAGTATAGTTGACTGTACTCGAAGTATAGTTGACTATACTCAAAGTATAGTTGACTGTACTCGAAGTATAGTTGACTGTACTTGAAGTATAGTTGACTGTACTCAAAGTACTCAAGTTTCGCACCTTCTTGCATTCCGAGATTTCGCATGGTGCCCCCTTTGATTTGGGCTTGAGCAGTGATTGCTGGCTTCCAGAAAAAATCGAATCTGCCACTTATCGATATTATGCTGCGTGATCCTGCCCTGTGTGGTGCGCTGCCAGGCTGGTGACCATCCAATGACCGAAGGTTTCGTCTGCGAAGATCGCCTCCATGGTGTCGTCCAGATCGATCTTCAGGTGCGCGGCGAGCCTGTCGAGCACTTGGAGGATGAGTGCGAGGATTCGTTCGCTCAGCAACGCCTCGATAGCCTGCTGCCTGCATTCCCTGAACAGCCCGCCGATGGTTTGGTAGCTGCCGATGCGCTTCTGGTGGGCGAGTGCCACGTATTGCATCATGCAGATGGTTGCTGCGGCGACTTGCGCTGCGAAGTTTGTCGACTGGCAGTTGCCCAGTCCCAGGAGCTGCTTGGATTCCTTGAAGTACACCTCTATCGTCCAGCGGATTGCGTAAGTCTCGAAGGCCTTGGTGAAGGACAGGCCAAGGTCGGTGGTCACCAGCAGGCGCTCGCTGGCGTTGCCGTGGCGGCGGGTGAAGAACAGCCGCAGGGCGGTGCCCTTGTAGGCCACGTCCACCTGCAGGTAGTCGATCTTGAGGGTCCGGCACCGTTTCCACTTGGTCAGCAACTTCTTCTTCAGGGCCGCGCCCGAGTATTCCGCGCCTCGGTACAGGTACTTGCGCTTGTCGTTCTTGCATTGCCCGACGATATGGCCTATGTGCTTGGACTCGGCCACGAACTTGATCAGCGTGTCGCACACGAACCAGCTGTCCACCAGCAGGTAGTCGGCGCAGATGCCGTTCTTGGCGGCCCGTTTGAGCATCTTGATGGTACCGGCGATCTTGTCGGTATCCAGTTCGGCGAGCCGCGACTGCACGGGCGACTTGTCGGGCCGCAGGGTGGTGAAGCGCCTTGCATAGTCCTTCATGCGCAGGCCGAAGGGCTTGTCCTTGTTCTTCCCGCGTTCCCGGTGGATGGAGAAGTCGACAGGAATGAAGCTGGTGCCGTCCCAAAGGCCCAGGAAAAGGTATTTGAGGCCAAGCACGTAGCTACCCGAGGTGTGGTCGAACAATTTTCCGACGCCCTCGATCGTCAGCCCGGTCTTCTCGCCGATCGTGTCGTCGACCACCCAGCAACGTGGCTTGCAACCGAGCGTTCCGGCAGCCGGGCCATCCCCGCCCATCATGAGGAAGTGCTTCACGAAGCCGAAGTGGAGCCTACGCCAATCGACCATGGGGTTGTTGCAAAGGCGGTAGAACGCGTCCTTTTGGGCGAGGCACAGGGAGGCGAGCGAGGATTCGAAGAAGGAATGGACGCTGAAAACACCCAGCAGGGGCATCAGGACCATCAAGGTCAGCAGTTCGTACGCGACGTATCCCTGCGTCTTGAGTGCCCGCAGCGCGTTGAGTGCCGAGTCGACCTTTCTGCCGCCGATGAACCTGATGATGCCAGCCACGGGCGCCTGCGCATCCTTGGTGAGGGCTTTGATTTCCGAGAGGTTGAGCGTATCTTTGATAAGTGGTGTTTTTAGACTGATTTGGACTTAAAGATGTAAGAGCCTCTAAGTTAATCAATTAGGCTATGAAACACCACTTTTTTATTATGCATAATCAGCCCTCAAACCGCATAATTTTGAGGTGCGAAACTTGAGTAAATTGATAAAAGCACTGTTTTTTTGCCTCAAATCACAACAGATAATGGACATCTTAACGGGCGTGTCCGATAAGATGATTAAAACACTGCTGTTTCGCCTCAAATCACAGCAGATAATGGACACCTTAACGGGCATGTCCGATAAATTGATAAAAACACTGCTTTTTCGCCTCAAGGCACAGCAGATAATGGACATTTTAACGGACGTGTCCGATAAGTTGATAAAAACACTGCTTTTTCGCCTCAAGGCACAGCAGATAATGGACATTTTAACGAACATGTCCGATAAGTTGATAAAAACACTGCTTTTTCGCCTCAAGGCACAGCAGATAATGGACATTTTAACGGACATGTCCGTTAAGGTTGGATTCAAGACGAGACATTTTAGTACGCACACAATCAAAGTCACTACAATTTTATGCCCCTCACAATAGATTCCCTCCGCTCCCAAAACCTCATCCTGCTCGAAGCCATCAGCGGGAGCCACGCCTATGGCCTCAATACCCCCACGAGCGACACCGACATCCGTGGAGTCTTCATTTTGCCGCAGGAGCAGCTCTATGGCTTGCATTATGTCGAGCAAGTCGCCGATGCGAAAAACGATATCGTCTTTTATGAACTCGGCCGCTTCATCGACCTGCTCATCAAAAACAATCCCACGATGCTGGAATTGCTGGCGGTGCCAGCCGATTGCGTGGTGCATCGCCACCCGATCATGGATTTGGTAGGCCCTGAGATGATCTTGAGCAAGCTTTGCAAGGAGGCCTTTGCGGGCTATGCCAAGGCGCAAATCTACAAGGCGCGCGGCCTCAACAAAAAGGTCGTGAATCCGATGGAGGAGACACGCAAGGGCATCCTCGACTTTTGCTTTGTGCCTGAGGGGCAGGGATCGGTGCCCGTGCTCGAATGGCTTGGTAGGCACGGTTGGGCGCAAGAGGACTGCGGCCTCGTGAATGTGCCCCACATGCACGACATGTATGCGCTCGTGTATGGCGGGCCTCAGGCCCGCGAGCGCCTGGGTTTCAAGGGCATCGCCGCCAAGGACCACAGCAACAATGTCTCGCTGAGTTCCATCCCACGGGGCATGGAGGTCGCCTGCAACATGGCCTTCAACAAAGACGGCTACACCATCTATTGCAAGGACTACAAGGCCTATTGGGATTGGGTCGGGCTGCGCAATGCGGCGCGTTACGAGGGCACGATCGCCCATGGGAAGAATTACGACGCCAAAAACATGATGCATACCTTTCGGCTGCTCGACATGGCGGCCGAGATCGCACATGGGCAGATCATCGTGCGTCGCCCCAATCGGGAGGAATTGCTCGCGATCAGGCGCGGCGAGCGCGATTACGATGAACTTTTGGCTGCCGCCGAAGCGCGGCTAGTAGCCATCGATGCCCTGTTTGAGGTCAGTAACTTGCCCGAAAAACCCGATGCAGACGCGCTCAATGCAATTTTGGTAGAGATGCGGATGCGGTTGTATGCGCGGGGATGATGCGGCCCGAGGCTACTGTTGGCAAGCTCCATTCGCCGATAATTCATTACCTTTATCCTATGGGAATGCATGCTTTTATCGCCTACTCGATCCCGCAGTCAGATGCCCACATGGTCTATGAACTCGGCGAGCTCATGGAGCGACAAGGCTACACTGCGGTGTACAATGCCGACCTGCCTTCTGAGGCCACCCGTCAGCGCACTTATGATGAGGTGGCTGTTTCAGGCATGTTTCTGGGCCTCATCACCGCCGGCACCAAGGCAACCCATGTCGTGCAGTTGTGGCAATATGCCCGGAGTCAGGGCATCCCTGCGGTGATCTTGCGTGAGCAAGGCATCAGCCTCGCTGGCAACATCGCCGCCGACCGCAACGTGATCACGTTTCGCAGATTCATGCCTGAAAACCCGATCAAATATGTCGAGGTCTGGATGTCCCGCTTCTGACCAAGGCATCCCAATCGATTTATCCCCGACGGATTTGCCGATTGCAAATGGCCCTTTCAGGTCTTTTGCCTATCTTGGCGGCCTATATTTGGAAACATGGGAAACGCAAGTTCGACGAAGTCAAATCAGAAGCTGAGCATCATCGTGCCGGTCTATAACGAGGAGCGCACAATCACCAATATCCTCGACAAGATCAATGAAGTGACCTTGATAGAAGGCATCACCAAGGAAATCATTTGTGTCAATGATTGCTCCCGCGACAAGTCCATGGAGATCATCAATGCCTATATCGCCCAGCATCCCGACCGCGAGATCCAATTGTACAGCCACGAGGTAAACCAAGGCAAGGGGGCCGCGCTCCATACAGGCATCAAGAAGGCCACCGGCGATTGGGTCGTGGTGCAAGATGCCGACCTGGAATACGACCCGCACGAGTGGAACCTGCTCCTCAAACCCATTCTCGACGGATTTGCCGACGTGGTCTTTGGGTCACGTTTCATGGGCGGGCAGCCCCACCGCATTCTCTTTTACTGGCACAGCATCGGCAACAAATGGCTCACCAACGCCAGCAACATGTTTACCAATCTGAACCTCTCAGATATGGAAACCTGCTACAAACTGTTTCGCCGCGACATCATCCAGAGCCTCAACCTCAAGGAAAAACGCTTTGGGTTTGAACCCGAAGTGACCGCCAAGGTGAGCCGCGTGCCCGGCATTCGCATCTATGAAGTGGGCATCAGCTACTATGGCCGCACCTATGAAGAAGGCAAAAAAATTGGGTGGAAGGATGCTTTCAGGGCGCTGTATTGCATCCTGAAATACAATGTCTGGTCGCGGAAATGAGGCGATGACGATTGCTAGTGCCGCAGGTAAGGCTGCTTCTAGGATGAGGTAGGCGCATTCAGATCACACTCCCAGGGGTTGCGATCACTTACGCATCTACCTACAAAATCCTGATCATGGCGCCTGTTTCCAGATCGAGGTTGAGGCTCAGCTCCCCACGGCCATTGATAGAAATCGAGCACGTATTGGGACCCGAACTGCCTTGGTTGTTGGCAACCAGGATGAGGTCATTGTTTTGACCTTGGATGATGGGCCACCTGAATGTGCGGGGCGTGTTGGTGAGCATGTATTGCACCAGCACCCACTGTCCATTGAGGTAGATCGAGACAATGTCGCCGTCTTGGGAGGCATTGTCCCAGAGCTTGACCCGTATCGTGTCATCGTGCACATTGTAGGTGTGTACAGGATTGCCGATGCCCTTGGGCGGTAGCGCGCAGCCGCCATAGATGTGCAAGATCGCAGGCCGAGTCGCTTGCCCCTCTGTATTTTCACAATGGAAGACGATGTAGGCGTCGTTGTAGCTGTCTGCGTCTGCTGCATTTTGAAAAGTGATGTCAAACCTGAAGGTGATCTTTTTGGCAGCGCGGTCGATCGCCACCAAAGCGCTGGTATCGATCAAGGCTGAGACGTAGGCGGCCGATGCAATGACGTTTCCATCCCCATTTTTGATCTTCGTTTCTGATTCGATCACGATCCTGTGCAGGCAGGCGTCGTCGCCTTGGTAGCTGAATGTGACGTCGTAGGAAGCCACCAAGGGCGTGCCCGTGCAGGAGGGGTCGCTCAGCGTCACATAACTCGGCGCAAAAATCGTGAACAGGCTGCAACCACGCTGGCTCACATCCAAATCGAGGTTCTTGTTGGTGCAGGCTGATGCAAGGAAAATCACGAGAAAGGTGGCTATGAGAGGGAGTCGAATGCGCTTTTTCATAGGGGCAATTTTGAGATCAATGTGACGGCGGGGCATCAATTGCCCAAGGTGATTTCGAGTGCGCCACTGGTTTTGAGGTTGGATTTCAATTCGATTTGGTTTTTGCGGATGCCATCATCGACGATGATCGCAGCGGTGTTGGGCGGATATTTTCCTTGGTTGTGGGCATACAAGACGAGGTAGTTTTTGCCGGGCTTGAGCTGTGCTTTCACCAAGATCTTCTCCTCTGTGAGCGATTGGTTTTGGAGAATGTATTCGCCATTGAGGATGAGGGCGATGCTGTCGCCATCGATGGCCTCTGCATCCCAGACGCTGATCGTGACTTCCGCATTTTTGGCAACCATTGATTGGCCCACGGCCACTTCGCGACCAGCGACGACCATTGTGTCTTTGAGGATGTGCTTGACCTCAGCGGGCGCTGTATCGACCTTGCGTCGGCGCTCACGGGGTACCCTGTCGGGCTTGGGCGCGCGCAGAACCTTGTCCCTGTGGAGGACATTGACATAATATTTGAGGTTCAGCCCGATGTAGGTGCCTTTGTCTGTGACGGCGTCGTTGTAATTTACGCTAGGATCATCGCCTGTGGCGGTATAGGTAGCTGTCATCAAGGGAGAGGCCCCTACTTGGACCTTAAGGCCCACATACAAGGCACTTCGACCCGCTGGAGTGCCTTGATAACCGAATTCGCCATAATAGCCATGGTTGCTTTTTTGAAATTGTTGGAGGGCAGAGAAGTGCTGATTGCCGCCTACAAATTCCTCGGTCTTATTGAGGGATTGGGCGCCGACGTAGTTCCATGCATAGCCCGCTGTGATCACGAGGCGGTCCTCGGCTGGAAGCGGGATGTAAAATTGCAGCCCCCCAAATGCCGTGATGTAATGGTTTTTGCTGCGCATGACGGATCTAAACTGAGGCGAGAGATCTGCAAATCTCTGATCGACGGCCCGCAAGGATCTGATCGATTGGCCGATCCCGACCTCCAACCCGATGCGGTTGGAGACGCGGTATTGCAGGCCAATATTGAGATTGAGCTGGTGCGTAGGCGCGGTGCCATGCAGTACCGCTCTGTTTTGGGCATAGTCATTCACAGGAATGCCATAGTCCAATCCTGCCATCACGCTCAGGTCATGCTGGGCCAACAAGGTGCAATGGAGGGCCAATGTGCAAAGCGTCAAGTACAATTGTTTCATTTCGCCGCGCGTCTTAGGATGCGTGATTCTGAGAGTAGGGCCGTTGCCAAAGCTACGACCACATACGCAATACGTAGCCAGCAAAAAACTGGCCAAAAATAGATGGCAGCAATTGCGTGGAAGGACGCTTGCTGTAGGGGCAAATCTTGAAGGCTTTGGAAGTCATCGTTCGCTGGTCCCCAAACTTGTTGCTAGACCGACGAACAGAAGCCAAATTTTTCGTACACCCAAGACCACGCCTTATCATTTCTCCTTGAGCCAGGCTGCGACCTTTTCAAACAGCGCCTTGTTGTCGGGTCCATAGAGTGACTGCTCGATGTTTTCCACTTCATGGGGGGTAAGGTGCCAACTCAGAGACGCGCGGATGCCGCCTGTATCGGTGGGTTCATATTGGAATGAGGCATATTGCAAGTCCCCTTGCATCATCGCATCCATGCCATGGATGTACTGCTCAGTACTGAGGTCATTGCTCATGTAATAGGCGCTGTAGGTAGAGCCGATCGGGTCGAGGAATTGTTTCAGGAAATTTTTGCTGTGGTATTTGGGCAGGTCCATGGATTGCAAGCGGGAATCTCTGATCTGCAACAACAACAGGCCAGAGGTGTTTTGGCGGTACCATCGCGCAAAGTGTTTCAGGTAGCGGCTTGCAGTCTCCAGACCATAGTTGTCGGCCACCCCAGCATCGATGAGTTCCATGGGTGGCTCACTTGGGAGCCTGATGTAGGGCGTGATCATCGGGAAGGAAGCATTCATGCGCAAGGCCGTCACAAATAGCAAGCTATCTGCGTCTTGCTCCTTGAAAAATCGCCTGAAATCGATGCCCGAAACGCCCTTTTCCAGGGTGCCGTCAAAGTTGTAACTGCGCGTGAGATAGGTCGCGGGAATGGCTGAGAGATACAACCGCCGGCCATCGTTGATCACGACAGGTGAGAAGATCATCTGCGGTATAAAGGCGCTTTCCTCCCAAGAGACATACTCACCCAAGCGCCTGTCCTTGAAGACGCCGAGATTGGCAACCAATTGATCATCAAAAGACCATCCACGATCACTGTCATATTTGGAAGCGCCGACAGATTCCTTGGCTGTCGGGAGAAAGAGGCTGGTCACGATTTTGAGGATCGTGCGGTTGAGCAAGTCCTTGGTCACACGGCGATTGTACTCTGGAAGCCAAATATTGTCGAGTTGCCCAAGTTTTTTGAGGAGGTGCAACTCCCGGTAGTAGGCAGCACCTACCATGCCGCCCGACGCGCCAGAGATGAGGCGTGTGCTTTCCATCAATTGGCCATTGCTGATGCTATCGAGGCGCTGCAAAACGCGTGTGGTAAAATAGGAAGATCGCAGACCACCGCCCGAGGTGCAGACGATGATCGCCTTGGGTTTGGAATCGGGGCCGTGAAACGCCCGATAGTCTGCCAGCCAGCGATCCAGGGTCTGCGTCGTATTGGCGATGTCGGTCTGGATATTTTCTTCCGTGCTGTTGTTGACGAGGTGCTCCAAGGTATATGCTGCAGGTGCGATCTCATAGTTCATGCCCAGGGCAGGATGCTTGTTTTGAAAAAAGCGCACGTTGTCAAAGATCAAAAATAGCCCTACGATCAGCACCATCGCAATTGGGCCGAGCTTACGGAACCAAAAGATGATCGCCGAAATGAGCATGAGCAAGATGGAAAAAAAGAAAAATATGCTGGCCCCAGCGGGGATCTGAAATGCGGGGTTTTCCTCTAGCAATCCCAGCCCAATGATCAAGATGAGTAGGATAAACTCCAAAAACAGCGCCTTGCCGTGATTGGCATTCAGGACTTTGACGAGCTTGCGAAACTCGGCGGGCTCGTTGGGATCTGGCGAATTGAGAATGAAAAAATTGGTGAAGTAATAGTCCACGCGCGTCTTGATGCCCATGCCTGCACGGGCTTTTTCCACGATCACGCGTCGTGAGGCCATCTTGCGGGCCGCTTTTTCGCCTATGACCTCGACAAATGTGCGGTTTTTGCGAAAGAAGTTCAGGATGATAAACATGGTCACAGACGCGACGCCAGCAAATGCCCCCATGAGCTTGCCGACGATCTCCCAGTCAAAATGGCCTCGGTTGTAGCTTTGAAACTCGATATAACTTACCGAATACACCACAAGAAAGGCGATCGGGATCAAGAGATTGTTGAGGTAGAAGACCAAGAATGGCCGCTTCTCCATCGCCAGGAAGTGAAAGCGGTAGCTATCACTGATATAGGTAGAGATCATGTAGGCCGTGATAAAGGTGCCCATGCCACAACCAATCAAAAACATGCTCACGAAGCTCAATTCGCCCAAATATTCAGGCTCTAGGAACAGGTAGGGCAAGCCTAGCATCTCCCCGAAATTGTTGGTGGTGACCATGAAAAAAAAGACCCAGCAGGCCAGCACATATTTTTGATAGCGCACCTGCATCACCAGTAGTTGCACCGGCAATGAGTAGTAGGCACTCTCGAAGACTTCAATGATGGTCTTGAACATTGGCGTCAATTTACGCGCAGTCTTGGATTGAATGAAAAAAAAGACAACATTTTTCAAATAATCCACTTTTGGAAACATTTGTGCCCCCATTTTCCCCAAAACAAAGAGGAGCGGATTGCCCGTAGCAATCCGCTCCTCGCGTCAGTCATCTTGCTCACCGATGCTCAAGAACTCAGATTTCTTGAATCAGGGCCAGCATTGGGCGGTGATCTATCCCACCATATCGCCAGGGATCACCCAAGCGTCAAACTCCTCAGCGGTGAGATAGCCGAGTTCGAGGGCACTTTCTTTGAGGCTGAGGCCCTTTTTGTGGGCGTTTTGTGCAATCTCGGCGCTTTTGTAATAGCCGATCTTGGTGTTGAGCGCGGTCACGAGCATGAGGGAATTGTTCACGTGCTTGCGGATGTTTTCGTGGAGGGGCTCGATGCCACTGGCACAACGATCGTTGAAGCTATGGCAGACGTCGCCGATGAGCCGAGCACTGTGCAGGAAATTGTAGATCATGACCGGCTTGAACACGTTGAGTTCAAAGTGGCCATTGGCACCGCCGATGTTGATGGCGACATCGTTGCCCAGGACTTGGGCGGCGACCATGGTCATCGCCTCACATTGAGTGGGATTGACCTTGCCAGGCATAATGGAGCTGCCAGGTTCGTTGTCAGGGATCGAGATCTCCCCGATGCCTGCACGTGGCCCTGAGCTGAGCATGCGAATGTCGTTGGCGATTTTCATCAGGCTCACTGCGACGGTTTTGAGGGCACCGTGGGCCTCTACGATGCCGTCGTGGGCGGCGAGCGCCTCAAACTTGTTGGGGGCGGTGATAAAGGGGAGGCCTGTGAGCGCGGCGATCTTTTGCGCGACATGTGGGGCGTAGCCCTGGGGCGTGTTGATGCCCGTGCCGACGGCTGTGCCGCCGAGCGCGAGCTCGCTCAGGTGCGCGAGCGTGTTTCGGATCGCGCGCATGCCATGGTCGAGCTGCGCGACGTAGCCGCTGAACTCTTGGCCGAGGGTGAGTGGGGTCGCGTCCATGAAGTGCGTGCGGCCGATCTTCACGATGCCCATGAAGGCTTCTGACTTGGCGGCGAGCGTGTCGCGCAGGGCTTGAATGCCGGGCAAGGTGGTCTCGATCAACATCTTGTAGGCGGCGATGTGCATCGCCGTCGGGAAGGTGTCGTTGCTGGATTGGGACTTGTTCACGTCATCATTGGGATGCACAAACTTGTCCTTGTCGGCGAGGCTGCCGCTCTTGAGCACATGGGCGCGGTAGGCCACGACCTCATTCACATTCATATTGCTTTGTGTGCCCGATCCGGTCTGCCAGACGACGAGTGGAAACTCATCGTCGAGCTTGCCCGCCAAGATCTCGTCGCAGACCTGCCCGATGAGGGTGCACTTCTCCTCGGGCAGCCCTGCGAGCTCCATATTGGTGAGGGCAGCCGCCTTTTTGAGGTAGGCAAATGCACGAATGATCTCGATCGGCATGCGGTTGGTGTCACGGGCGATCGGGAAGTTCATGATCGAGCGCTGCGTCTGCGCGCCCCAGTAGCGGTGAGCGGGCACCTCTACGGTTCCCATGGTGTCTTTTTCTATTCTGAATTCCATCGGTGGAACGAGTTGCGTGAATTAGGGGGCGAAGGTACGAAGGATCGGCGAAATCATGCGGTCATTGGCGCATCCAAAATAGGACAAGCCATCGCATTCAGAAATCCGAGTTGCATCGATACAAGATTGAGGATATCAGCAGGTTGACTGCCCTATTTCATTGTGCATGAGTTACCTTGCGACATTTGTTTGGTTATCAACTTCAAGAAAACGCTTATCTTTCGTACGTTTTTGAATCACAACCTATAGAAGCGCGTGCGCAACTCTTGTTTCACCTACCTAGGCCATTGGCTTCGGTGGATTTATAGCGCTGGCCCTTGGCTGCCGGTACGATCTGCATGCAGGGCTTTGGTGAGCCTGTTGCTGATCTTTGCTTGCATGCCAGCAATCAGTTTTGCGCAGGCATTTCCCGATTCGCTGTATCAAGCGATGCGTCACGCGCTAGATTTGCCCACGCAGGCGAGGTGCCTGTTTGACCTTATCGAAAGCAGCAAATACACATCTCCAGATTCTTCGCTAGCCTGGTCCAATGAACTCCTGACGATCGGCACCAAACTCAAGGATCCAGGCATCGAGTCAGACGGTCTTTGTGAGTTGGCGTGGCTCAACCGAACGGTGGGCAACCACAGCCGTGGCATCGTCTATGCTGGGGAATCCCTCCGCAAGGCCGAGCAAATCGAGGATCGCAGTCGTATCGCCAATGCCTGTCTTGAGATAGGGATGGTGCAACGTGAGCAAGCCGAATATGCAGCGTCCCAAAAGTCATTCCAAAGAGCGCTCAGTGCCTACGAAGAAGTTGGGGATGTGGTAGGGCAAGGGCGTTGCATCAATGGATTGGGAGAGGTAGCACGGTTGCAGCAACAATTTGATGAGGCCAAATATGCCTACCTCGAGGCGCGGCGTCTCTATGTGCAGTCAGGTTACGAAAAGGGGGTCTTGGTCACACAAAACAATATCGGGCTGATTTTGGAGGCGCAGGGCAATTACCAAGAAGCCCTCGACACCCTGCAATTGTCTGCCGAGGGTGCACGAAAATTGGATTTTACAGGGCTTTTTCTGGAATCGACCGACGCCATCGCGCGTTGCCACTTGCAGCTCGGGCATTTGGAAGATGCAGAGCGCAATGCCCAGCTTGCATTCACCCAGGCCCAAAAAAAGGGCCACAAAAAATATGCCCGCGATGCTGCAAAGACACTCTCCGATGTCTATGTTGCCAAAGACGATCAGCGGTTGGCACTTGATTTTTTGCGTCGTCATTATGAAATTGCCCACGAGATCATCAACGATGTCACCCAAGGCCGCATCAAAAACCTGAATTTGGATTTGGAGCTGCGCGAAAAGGAAGTTGAGATCGCGGTCCTCAACAAGGATCAACAGATCCGTCGTTTGTGGTCGGTTTTGGGGGTGAGTGGATTTGGCATTGCCTGTATGATCGGGCTTGCTTTGCTGTTTTTTTACCGCAGGAAGCGGCGTGCCAACCTTCTCCTTTCGCGGCAAAACGAGGTCTTGGCTGAGTTGGTTTTGGAAAAGGACAGCCTCATCAACATCGTGGCCCACGATCTCAAATCGCCGATCAGCAAGGCCCAAGGACTCCTGAGTCTTCTGGAGACGACTGGCGAATTCAATGAGCAGCAACAAAAAATCGCCGGCATGATCAACAAGGTCTTGAGTGAAGGCGATCGGCTCATTCGCGACCTGCTCGACATCAGCCAGGCAGAAGGCAGCCAAAGCCATTTGAACCTCACCCAGTTTGAATTGTCGGAGATGCTCAGCCATCACATCGCCAGTCACCAAGAATCAGCAAGCAAAAAGCGCATCACCATTGCCTTTGATGCCCCCAGCATGCCCATCGCGCTTCATACCGACGAGAGTTTCGTCGGCCGCGTATTTGACAACCTGCTCGGAAACGCCATCAAGTACAGCCCTATGAGCACCACGGTGACCGTGGCATGTGGGCTCAAAGATGGGCGGGCATGGTTTTCGGTCAAAGATCAAGGGCCGGGTTTCAGCCCCGAGGATCAAGAAAAAATGTACCGCAAATTTCAGCGGCTCAGCGCCCGGCCCACGGGCGGCGAAACCTCCAATGGCCTCGGCTTGGCGATCATCAGGCTGCTCGTCGCGCAACTGCAAGGAGAAGTCCATCTCACCTCCCAACCTGGCAATGGAGCAGCATTTACTGTTTCCTTGTCGCCCCAGTTGCATTCCTAGGACAAGCGTTGCAAGCCCTGTCCCTTTTGAGGACTCACCTACAACATGGACACCCCATCATGTAGAGGGTGATCCATCTCCAGCATTCTCGCAACAACCTTTTATCAGTGCATGGCAATTGAGTTAGGTGTTTGTTGTGTTGTTGAATTATTTACGCCACTCTATTGACATTATATAGAATTGGTGGCTATATTGCACGAAATGTATTGTCTGCTAGGTGTGTTTGTGAATTATGTGAACACTAGCTCAGGCAAGTTTGAAGCATATAGGTATCCGTAGATTGTTTATCGCGTCAAAATCGCCGCAGCCATCGTCGCAAATGCGCTGCCCTTCTAAAATCAGAGTTTAACCAAGGAAGTCGTCATGAAATATCACTTGCACAAAAGGCGTCCAGTTGGGTGGATGCTAGGGTTTTTTATTGGGTTTGTTTTTGGGCTGGTGCCGATTGGGGGGGTGTGGGGAATGAATCCAACGATGAACCTTTCGCCAGGTGGATCCTATTGTCTGGATAATTCTGTCGTAAATCTGAACGTTGTTGCACCTACGGGCGGAGCCATTACGGCTTTTCATTATCTGCGGATCGGCGGATCTACTGTATTGACTGCCCAGGTCAGCACTGTCGGGCGCCGTAGCTTTATCCTTGCTACAACGATACCATGTGGAAATAATCTCCAACTTGAAGTTTCGTTCGACTACATTGAATCAAACCTTACTGTCCATAGCAATTATATCTTATCACAAACTATCGATATCAACTGCATTCCATTGATTGTCTATCCTGCTGTCATGTGCAATTTACCAGGCGCTTCCTATTTTCCTATGGTGAATGTTAGTGGTTTTGGAATTGGTCAACTTACCTTTGTTGCCTCGAACTCTCCGCTGATTACGCTTTCAAATGGTA
The DNA here is from genome assembly GCA_031415375.1 of Bacteroidota bacterium. Classification (GTDB taxonomy): domain Bacteria; phylum Bacteroidota; class Bacteroidia; order J057; family JADKCL01; genus JADKCL01. Next base: position 19,912 of record JANORP010000092.1, read on the forward strand.
CAATTGTAGTGGGTCAAGGGCAGGCCAACAATGTAACTTATGATGTCAATTGGACCGAAAACGGAACTTGTGGCTATACTGGGCCAACTAACATACAATTGGTGCCACCGCTATCATCGAATGTTTTGAGTTATGGTGTTGCCCAGATGTGCCTGCCGGACTCATCTATTATTGGCCCGCCGTCGGCAACCCCTCTTGGGGGAACGTTCACCATTTCACCACCTTGCCCTACATTCAATTCCAATACTGGTGAAATCACTGCAATTGGAACAACCCCAGGAACCTACCAAGTTACCTATACACCGCCGATTGCATCATGTGCTTCTCCAGTCTCTCAAACCATCGTATTACAAAATGACGCTGTTTTAATCACCATGCCGACCCAGAGCTATTGTAGTAATACAGGGAATACGCAAGTTCCAACTGTAAATCCTTTGTTTATGCCGGCCATTTCGGGTTCATTTTTCTCCAATGCACCCAATTACTCCTCCACATCTGGCACCATCAACACCACGGGAGCCTCGCCAGGAACTTATACTCTACAATATATAACTTCAGGGCCTGGAAACGTTTGTCAAAACACATATACTTTCTCAGGAGGCATTACCATTGTTGCTCCACCAGATCCATCCTTTCTATACAACCCAGATAGCATGTGTCGAGACCAAAGCGTAATATCGCCGATTTCCGTGGATACTACGGGAGATCGATTTTTCGCGCAAGGTGTGGATATTAACCCTTCAACAGGGTCAATTGCTCCCTCCACTTCGACTGGTGTCGGCGGCCCTATCTTAGTGACCCATATCGTTGGAAGCACCTGCAGGGATACGACAACTTTTCCCATTTATCTATTTGAGCGTGAAAGGGCTGGTTTTTACTATGGGGTTGACTCAAATGTGACCTCGGGGTCGTATTGTTTGCCTGAATTTCCTTTGTCAGCGACAAAAAAGGCAGCAACGGCCACTTCTGGCTCATTTGCAAAAATTACTGGAGGCCCAATCGGAATTAACTCTGTCACGGGAGAGCTTTCCCTATCGCCAGGTAGTGCTGGTGCTTACGTATTGAGATACACCACAAATGGGTCGTGTCCAGCAATTTTTGATAATTCGGTAACAATTCGCCCAACTCCAACAGTCAATTTCAATTATTCTCCAGACCACCTGTGCAAGACTCAAGGATTCGTACAGGGGCCAGTTTCTGTTCCTGGTCTTAGCGGTGTATTCCAAGCAGCTGGACTCAATATTAACTCTGTATCTGGCGAAATTACTCCCTTCAATTCGGGGGTTTCTGGCGGACCTTTTGTCATCACATTTTCTACTATTGCCCCCGAATGTCCATCAATTGGCACGGCACAGGTATGGCTCCACGAACAAGATAAAGCAGGGTTCTACTTTGGGAGCGACTCGAGCAGTTTAATCACATCAACCTCTTTCTGCTCGAATGAAGGATTTGCTATGCCTAGCCTTCGATTAGGAACCGAGGCTGGAGGTACCTTCGATTTTCCCGTTCCTCCTCAGGGCAGTACACCTGCAACAATAAATAGTCTTACAGGAAAAGTAATATTTCAGAGCACTAGGGGGAGCTTGACAATTCGATATTCTACGCCCAATCAAGCACCTTGCGGTTCAAAACAAGCTCTCTTTACGATTATTATCAACGATGCGCCAGAGGCTGATTTTAGTTTTGGGCAGCCCTCCTATTGTCCAGCAATTGATACTGTTCGGCCCACTTTTGTCGGATCGCAAGGAGCTACGAGCATTTTTTCTGAACTTAATGCATTACAAGGGTTGGTTTTTCTTGATACAGGTAATGGACTCTTAGACATTGCTTCATCTCATCCTGGGAGCTATATTGTTAAGCACTATGTGGATATCAACGGTAGTTGCAAAGACTCTACTAATAGGGTTATCACCATCAATCCCATAGATAACGTCACCCAAATCCAAGCCCAATTCCAAAATAACAATACCACTTATTGTGCAGGTGACTCTATTATTCTAAATGTTATTAGCGACACGGTACAAGATGGTATTTGGTCGGTATTTCCTAACTCTCTTACCCCAATCTACCAAGACAGTAGCATTTTTATTCGCGAATATACTGGGATTGATGATGTGCAATTCATTGTAACTTATGCTGGTTATGGTTTATGTGAAGAAGTTGCTAGGGATACCTTCCTTGTGATCCAGAGGGATCCAACCCTTCTAAGCTATCCAGACCACTTTTTGGGCGATGCTGAATTTTGCAACAACGATCGTATCACCTTGCCTCCCAATGTTGGTGCCTTGGTCGGGGTTTTTGATTGCATCGGTCCTCAGAACCTCCTTGTCAATACAACGACTGGGTTACTTGATCTTTTCGAGGCTCCGCAAGGATTGTACACAATATCTTTTCGCCCTCAGGCTTTTTGCAGGTTGGACGGCCTTGATACAATCCAAATTTGGGATTCGCCTGATCGCGATCTTTTGAGATTGGATGTCTTTCCAGATACGATTTGTGTAGGTGAACCCGTCTGGGCTGAGACTACCCCAATTGATACTGTCAGATATTACCTGAATGGCCAAATCGTAAGTACCTGCACTACTGAAATTTGTCCATTTCCGGCTGTTGATGATGGAGATTCTTTGAGGGTAGAGTTTATCAATCGTTATGGATGCCGGGAAAATTTCAGTGACACTTTGGTTGTTCATCCATACCCTGTCCTCACATTAACGCCTTCGGACTCCACAGTTTATGTCGAATCAGACAGCGTCTTGATTACGATGGAAAGCACGGCACCATTTACCGTATTTGATTGGTTCACGACCTTGAAAGGAAGCGAATTAGATGGTCCAACTACAGGGCGCGATTCGATCGTTTTTCCCAGTGAAGTGATAACCCGTTATTTCCGACCAATCATTAAGCCAGGGACATCAGTCATGGAACTTGCTTTTTATGTGACAACCAATGCATTTGGCTGCTATGCAAAAGATGACAGCGTACGATTCATTATCATTCCGAGTGCCAATCCGCCAATCTTCATTCCAGGAGCATTTACACCCAATGGAGACAAATTCAACGATACTTGGCTCATCACCTGGCCCAAAGAAGATCCCAAAAACTACATCGACTATAGCCTCGAAGTCTTCAACCGCTCTGGTGGATTGGTGAAATTGCTCCCACAGCTCACCGATTTGTGGGACGGCGACAATCTCCCAGATGGTGTGTACCGCTATCTTTTGAGGGATACGGAGGGAAGAGTCGTAAAACATGGTGGTGTCACAATCAAAAGGTAATCTGCAAGGCTATGTATATGAAATTATTAAGCAATAGAGTTGCAGTTTTGATTTATTGCATCGCAGTTTGGTGTGGAAATCTAAATGCACAACAAATGCCATTGTCGTTGTATGGCATTGGCAACCCTCGCATTTTCAATACTGCTGCTGCGGGGAGTTGGAAACACAATCAGCTGGTGCTTTTGCATCAGCAACGTGGCGATTTTGGGAATGGGTGGGAGCGGATTTCTGATTTTTTCAGTTTTAGCAGCGCGCAGAGTCAGGGGAAAACGCGTCTGGGTTGGGGGTTGCAACTGCAAGGCGATCATGATCACACTGATACAAGGATGGGCCTTAGCCCTACGATTTCTGCGGCGATTGTGCAAAGACCGGGATTCAGGATCGGTCTTGGAATCTCAGGGGGATTCTTATTTTATGGAGCCAATTATGACAAAACACCTATTTTTCATTCGGGGGACCCCAAGCTCGTGCGAAACAATGTGATCGAACTCGATGCGGGTGCAGGCGGCGATATGGCGTGGCGCAATCGTTGGATGTATGGCGACATAGGGATTCTCACTAGCCAATTGCCAGGCAATGCCATCTCTAGCAAGGTGGCGACGATGCACTTTGTTCCACATGCCATGGTCTATGGTGGTGTATTGTTCAAGCTCGCTTACAATCTGAATCTTGGGCCACGGATATTGTATAAAAATACGATGTTTGCCGATGGACAAACGATCCGAAAATCGCAGTGCGATATTGGTTTGAAAGCTGAGCTGGACCGGCAAAATCTATGGTTTTTGGCAAGTTACCGTATCGACCATGGTGGATTCACTGCTGGGTTGGGCGCAAAGATATGGGAGCGTGACAGCATCATGCATCCCGAGCTTGTGTATTTGGGGGTGAATCTCGTTGCGGTGTTCAATATACCTGGTTGGGGCAACAACCAACTCGGCCCCACAGCTGAAATCGGTCTTGGCCTTGCGATCGGGCAGCGGTACAAGGTTACCCGTATCGACACCCTGCGCGACGTAGGCCCCATTTGGGAGTCGGGGGCCAATCTCACGCGCCACAAGGACGACCGGCTTGCGCCGACCAGTCCGCCGGGGATAGTGGCGGGCTTGGAGCCGGCAGATAGCCATATTGTGATCACCTATGAGTTTGCAGATGATTCGCGCAGCTATGCGGGGGAGCGGCCTGCGTTTGCGATGGATACTTTGCTGTCGGCGGTAGGCGCTGAGTGGGTGGGCATCGACAATTTTCTTGAAAATGTCGTCCATGAAACGGTGGAGGAATGCCTGTCGCCTGACCTCACCAAGGTGCTGAAATTGGAGCGAATGGACAGTCTCAAGCGCCTCATGTGGGTGCAGCTCTCCACCAACCTGAAGTGGGATCGCCAAAGTGCGATGACGGGGCCTGGCGTCACTTACAATGGTGAACTCAATCCGCCATGGCACAAGCTGGATACACTGAAATTCAAGGTGGTGTATGACGAGCGTGACACGACGGTGGTGATCCCGCCACGCAATTATTACCTCAATAATTTTGAGCTGTCGGCCCTCAAGCTGTTTGCGATGCGCAAAAAGTTGGAGTATGAATTGGAGATGTATTATGCTGCGCAAAACCGCGATGTGGTCATCGCTTGGGAAGATGAGCCCATGCCCATCGCTTGGGACATCAACTCAGACGATACGGAGTACAGATTGGCTCCGAGGATATTTATCCGCAAGTTGCGCATCGAGTCAGATCACCCCAAGCAAAAGGCGCTGGAACTGACCTGCGTGACGATGAAATTTCGGAAATTCCGCGAGGGCGAGAGTCGTGTGCGCAGGTACAAGCCGCGTGCCGATCAGGTCACGAGCGACCATGGCGATCCTGATGCGCAGACGACCAAGAGGAAGAAAAAGAAGGCCGCAAGGCAAGGCAATAGCCTGTTTGAACGCATCGATTTTGTGAAGGATCGATCGACCAAAACACCTAAGCGAGATCGGCGTGGCACTGTGCCAACAGCACCTGCAAGCGGCGGATTGAACCATTGAGATGAAAGGCCATCCTCGGCGCGGTCGCAAGACGGCGTCTAGGATGGCTTGCCCGCAAGTGCGCACGCATACAGGGGGGTGGGTAGGGCGCGTCAAAACCGCAGTTCAGCAACGCGCCATTTTCTTTTTCTTGCCGAGCACGCCGCGCTGCGCCATCTTTTGGATGTATTCGGCTACGCTGGGCACTTTGCAGGCGGTGCCGCCCATATCGACATGGATCTTGCCGATTTTTTGGCCAGCGGCGATACAGCGGTCGCTCAACAGTGGGATGTAGCCGCCTACGCAAATCAAAAAGACATTCATCGCGTAGCGCACGCGGTTGGGAGCTTGATGGATCGTGGTCTCCACGCGCGCGATGAGCTGCAGGATGTGGTCGATGTCCAGTTCCGAATCGGGTTTGATGCTCACGACATTGGCGAGGGTCGCCCAGCCTGCATCAGCTGTGAGCTCACGGTCGGCTTCGATCCATTCCAATCCTAGTTCCCATCCGAAACGGCTCTCGGCGGCGATCCAAGCGACCGTGTATTCGCTGAGCATATGCCATGTTGCGCCCGCCACCCATTCTTGGAGATCGGCTTTGGTGATTTTCTTTTCGTCGGCGATCAAGCCTGCGAGGTACTGCGCGTCGCTGTTGCCAGTGCGGTAGAGTCCGAGGCTCAATTCATGGTCTTTTTTGACCTTTTTGACGATTGTTTTCATGTCGCCGACCTTGACGCCATACATCTTATCGGCCGGGCCGCCATGATTCACAAAGGTCTTGATGGTCTGGGCGGAACCCATTGCTTCGAGTTGCGAAAGGACTTCAGTGACAGTCATTGCATTGGAGGGTAAACAGTGAATTTGGATGCAAATATATTGGAATCGATTGATTTGCAAAGGCTCTGGATTGAGTGGGTGTACGACAAATTCGGCAGCTGTTCGTTGGCCCACCCCACAACAACGCTGGGGGCCGACGAACGAGCATTTTGATCATAGATTTGGCGTCGCAGAATCATCGCTTGGCGCCCAATATCGTTCGTCGGCCCTCAAACTTGGCTTTGGTGAGGGCCAACGAACAACGTAATTCCTGCGCCTGCCGAATTTGTCGTACACCCGATTGAGTTGGGCGAACGTCAAATTCGGCAGCTGTTCAATTCGCGAGCCCCCGCTCAGAGAGTGGGAGCAGCTGTTCAATTCGCGAGCCAGAGGCTCACGATTCCGTCAGCGTTGGAGCCAGAGGCTCCCGCTTCAATTGGTGAATTTGTCTTTCACCCAGCCTACTTGCAGGGGTGGGGTCTCGATAAATTTTGCAATTGAAGCGCTCGCGCTGTGACCCGCTGTGGAAGGCACGCTTTAACCTGCGATGATGTTGTACTGTGTGTACAGGTCTTGCTCGGTGATGCCTGCGCGCATGGCGGTCGGGGAGGGGGAATACAAGGAATACACGCTCACCGTGCGTCCATCGAATTCAAAGCTGTCCCAAATCGGATTTTCAAGGCGCTCAAGGCGGCTTTTCCCGGCATCGGCCGATGGTTGCAATGCAATGTTGTGCACCTTGAGGTGGCGCTTCAGCAGCCCGAGGCAGCTGTTGGCGCCACTTGCACTGGTGAGGAAGATTTTGGAGATCGTGGGGTGCGGTGCAAGAATTTCAGGAAGGATTGGTTGCAAAGCCAAAACCGTCAGGTCTCTGTCCAATGCGCTCCCATCTTTTCGGATGCAAGCATGAACAATGTTCACCATGCCAGCATTGAGTTTGAGCAGGATCGATTTTCGCTCATCGACTGCGGCCACATCAAACGCATTGTGCAGGGTCCTGAAATCTGGATTTGCGAATGCGACCCTCCCCAAGGTGTTCCAAAGCCGATTTTGCAGGTTGGGAAAGAAAAATGCATAGTTCCACCGATCGCTATGAGGTGGAAATGTCCCAATGATGAGTTTGGTGGGACTTCCTTCGACAAAAGGCGGGATCGGCATGGTTTCGATTTCTGCTGAGTTTTGCATCTGGTGAATTTTGGAAATGGAATCCTGTCTTTGGTTTTTGCACGAACCTTGGGCCAAGATCGGTCATTCACGTTGCATTTCAAATGGCCATCGCAGCCTGGTCTCGGAGTTTTTGCTCTTGACCGTTTCGATGGACACATGGTCCATCCTCTTGAAGGTAGGCAAAAATTTTGAGCGACCGGCAGATCGAATTCTTACATTTTTTACACGGATCCGCCACCCAATGTCTTGGCAAGCCGATTTGCCTCGCATGGATGCAGTTGCGACTGATTGCGAGCGAGCGTTTGCTAGGGCTGACGGGGATCAAAACATTTGGAATTTTGAAAATTTAGGACGTATTTTTGGGAGGGATGCTAAGGGATTGCCCTCTGATTTTCAATCGTTGCTAGGTTTCCTGCTGGTCATTGGCAACGATTTTTTCTGGAATGGGATGATTGGCAGCATGTTGCGCCCTTGGTGGGGCGTGGGATTGAATTGGATTTTACGAAGAATTTTGGCCTATGTCCTATATTGATTCGATACTGCAGCCGCCATCGTATGGCTGGCAAGATGCCCAAGGGGAACTGATCAAGCCAACCAAGCGTCAACTGCTCCTAGAGTTGCTGTCTCGGGTCAATGTCTTCAAAACCAAGAAAAACTGGTCGGCAATGGTAGGTTGGTTTTGGGTTGCCTGCCTCGTTCCTATTTTTGTGATTTTCCTGACCTATTACATCACATGGCCGCTGGCAGCGGCCTGTCTGTTTTATGGAATGATGATCATGAGCACCCATGGCACGATTTGGTACCATCGCTACAGCACGCACCGCGCCTTCAAGTTCAAGAACAGCTTCTGGAGATTTGTCACCCAAAATCTGGTGGTGAAGTTGATTCCCGAGGAGATTTATGTGGTTTCGCACCATGTACACCACAACAAGTCAGACAAGCCGGGCGATCCCTACAATGCCTTCGGCGGTTTCCTCTACTGTTTTCTTGCAGACACCAACCATCAGCCGATCGCCAAGGACATGTCTGAGGCTGATTATACCCGCACGACCAAGTTTCTTACACATACTGGCATCTATATCAATAGCTATAAGCAATACCAAAAGTGGGGTTCGGTGGCTCACCCAGGTGTGACCGCGCTCCATTGGTTGCTCAATTGGGCATTTTGGTATGGGAGTTTTTGGCTCATCGGCGGTCATGGCTTCGCTTGCGCGCTTTTCAGCGGCGCGATGCTCTGGGTATTGGCCGTGCGCACATTCAACTACAACGGGCACGGCGGCGGGGAAGACAAGCGCAAAGATGGCGTGGACTACAACCGTCGCGACATGTCCATCAATCAAAGTCGCCCTGGATTTCTCTCGGGCGAATGGCACAACAATCATCACTTGTTCCCCAGCAGTGCGCGTGCAGGCTTCTTGCCTTACCAGCTCGACACGGCTTGGATCTACATCTACCTGCTTCACAAGATCGGCGGCATCGAGTCCTACCGTGACAGCAAGCAGCAATTTCTAGACGAGTATGTGCATCCTCAAAAGCAAGCCGTGATCACCAAGGAAGAGCCTGTCGCGCAAGCCCCGGTTGCCGAGGCGACCCAGGTGTAGGAGGGAGGCTGCTTACGAATTTTCATTATTGTGCATCCGAATGGTGCAAAACTGCAAGAATCAAGGCACAGAAAGGAACAACTTCCTAATGGATCAATAGCCCTTTCTGAGCATGTCAGCATATTCATTAGGCAAAACACAGCTTTCGATTGCCTTGACCGCTTTCTCCACATCATAGTCCACCCTCCTGAACTCGACGTGAACGGATGAGGCATCAAACGCAGACAAAAGCGGGTCAAGCGTCATCATCACATAACAGGCGCGTGGGTCGCCATCCTTTGGCTTGCCGACCGAGCCGAGGTTGATGACATGCCGAAAAGCAGCCTTGCCCCCTTTCTCGTATTGCAAAACGCGATGATAGGGCTTGTGCGTATGGCCGATCAGGAGAATGTCGGCATTGGAATCCTCCAAGATTCGCATCAGGCTTTTTTCGGGGCGATCCTCAAAAAGGTATTCGTTGATCTTGCGCGGGCTTCCATGCGCCATGAGCAACTGTAAGGTTTCGCCTTTGTCCTGGAATTCAAGGCGCATTTGGCGTGGCAACATTCTCAGATATGCCCTTTCCTCTTCCTTCACGACCGAGTTGGTGTAGGAAATCGAGACTGCACCCCATGCTTTTTCCGCGTCGGTCTTGTAGGCGCATCCACAATCGTCGCCGCCTATTCCAATGCCCTCGTCGTAGTTTCCTGCGATGGTTGGGATTTGCCTTTTGCGGATCGCAGCGATCACCTCGTTGGGCCAGATATTGTAGCCCACGAGATCGCCGAGGCAGTACACAAAATCGGGGTTTTGCCCATCCAAGTCCTCCAAGACCGCCTCAAAGGCGGGAAGATTGGCATGGATGTCTGAGAAGAATGCGATTTTCATAACAGTCAATGCGTTGGGGTTGGGAAATATCTCCTCTTGCGCCAAAACCCATCTTTGGATTAGCCATTTCCATACTTGAGGATCATCGCCATCTGCCCAGCGTGGTAGGCTGTATGCGATACAATGCGGCCAAGCGCCTCCGCCTTGGTCTTGCTGCCGAATTCCTTGGTGGAAATTATCGTCTCCCACTCAGTGTCTGCTTGTGCAGCCACTACCGTAGCAAGGGTATCGTGACTGAGCTGTACATAGTTCATCAATGCTTCAAGGTCTGTCCATTCCCCGGAGTCTTTTTTCTCTATCACGGTTTTCGCCGATACCTTGACGTTTGCCCCACCGAATACATTCTTGGCAAAAAGCAATTCTACATCGCCAATATGGCGAATCAAAAAGCCGACAGAATTGGGGGCCGAGCCCAATTTCCATGTCAAGCTCTCGGACGTAATTGCTGCGAGTTGATTCACAAACCTTGTCCTTGCCTCTTGCCAGAGTTCCAGCATGTGCTGTGTGGTTGATTTCATAAGTACTAAATTAAAAGATGTATTCTGAGACTATGTATTTTTTCCCTACGAGCCCGCAGCATCCTGCCGCAGGGCTAACGACCATTTGCCTCTGGCAAACAGCCCCCTACGAGCCCGCGGCATCCTGCCGCAGGGCTATCGACCATTTGCCTCTGGCAAACAGCCCCCTACGAGCCCGCGGCATCCTGCCGCAGGGCTAA
>JANORP010000093.1:0-5964 GCA_031415375.1 Bacteroidota bacterium
TGAAAAGTTTATCGAGGAAGGGCTAGTACTGAAAACCAATGGGTATGCCATCACAAGACTAGGTGCGCTCCTCTTTGCCAAGCAACTCAAGGACTTTGAAAGCGTGGAGAGAAAGGCTGTGCGAGCCATTGTTTACAAAGGGAAGAACAAGGTCGAAACGGAGCGTGAACAAATCGGAGGAAAGGGTTATGCCTTGGGTTTTGAGGGGCTGGTAGATTGGATCAACAGTCAACTACCGACCAATGAAGAAATCGGTAAGACACTTCGCAAGGAAACCAGAATGTATCCAGAAGTGGCCATTAGAGAGTTGGTTGCGAATGCACTCATCCATCAGGATTTCAGTGAAAAAGGTTTCCCAATGGTCGAAATTTACGCGGATCGGATTGAAATCTCAAACCCAGGTCTCCCGCTCGTCTCAACCGACAGGTTCATCGATGGTTATGTTTCCAGAAATGAGAAGCTGGCAGATATCATGCGACGGTTAGGTTTTTGTGAGGAGAAAGGGAGTGGCATGGACAAGGTGTTTTTCTTGAATGAAATTTATCAATTGCCTCCCATCAACGTCGAAGTTGCGGTCAACCGTACCAGAGTCACCATGTACAGTTACCGTACTTTGAACGATCTTGACAAGAAAGAAAAAGTGAGAGCATGCTATCAGCATGCCTGCCTGAAGTACGTGTCGAATGAAAAAATGACCAATCAATCACTGAGACAGCGTTTCAAAATCGATGAGCAGAATGCTGCTATCGCCTCAAGAATCATCAAGGATGCCCTGACCGGAGCCATGGTAAAAGAGGACGATCCCGAGAGTAAATCAAGAAAGTATGCTGCCTATATTCCGTTCTGGGCTTGACTTTTTATTTGATGGTTATTTGATATTTGGGGTGTTTTGAAAACTAAGTACCTGATTTTCAATGCATTGTTATTTGATCGTTATTTGATATTTCGCGCGGCAAGTTGACATGTACCTCCTCACCTCCGAGTGTAAGCACTGGGAGGTGAGGAGGTACATGTCCCCTTCAGGCAGAGTCGTTATACAACTACGATTGTATCGAAAGTCAGCCGTCGAAATTTCGCCATCACACCCTCCTCGCCTACAGTGACGAGGGAACCACCAATCCCGATTCAGCGCTTCCAACTCACAACGCTCAATGAATGAAATCTCATTCCTAACCACTATATTCGCTCTATGAAGACACTGAACACAATCTGTTGGATGGCCTTGTTTGCGCTCGTCGTTGTAGGCTGCAGCAGCAAGACCGAGGATCTCCTCCCCAAAAAAGGCGGTACTTGGAAGACCACCTCAGTGGTTTATACGTCCTATGTAAACAGTGCCTTGGATTCCACCTGGACCGATCCACAGACCTATACCTACTTTTTTGAAAAGACAGGTCCTGCGACGATCACCGACAATGCAGGCACACGCGGCATCACATGGTACGTGAATCCGCAGGGAGACATCATGACCACCTGCACCAATACGCCCACCTCGCAGGTCTGTGATCAATATTTGATTGTCGAAACCAGTAGCAAGGCCCAGACTTGGAAGCAGACCATCAATGGCGCTGTCAATGGCAATTGGATTGAGAAGTTGATGAAGCTTGCGCGTGTCGAGTGAACACTGCGCCTAGCAAGGGGTGCTCATAACAAAGAAGTCGTTGCTTGAACCAAGCATTCCTTGCAAGAAGGGGGCGATAATTGTTCGCTGTTATTGACCTGTCGTGGACATGTCGAAGTTTTTTTTAGGACATCAATGATAACAATGATGAATACATGGAAACAATGGGGAATGACCATGCTGCTTGCAGTCATGGTGCTGGGATGTAGCAGGCCAGAAAAGATCATGGTCAAAAACGATGGCCTTTGGAAGGAGATGAGTCTCCGCACGAAGACATATCTCAACGATCAGGTCCTGCTCGACATCACTGTCAACAGCAACTTGGGACAGATGTACTTCGGTGAAGACGGCAATGGATGGTACCAAGACGGCAATGGTGCGATTACAAATTATGTATGGGGGCTCAATGCCGACCAAGATGCTCTTACCCGCACCGATGCCAATGGAACCGTCTGGAAAAATGACATCCTCGACATCAACCGCAAATCCATGACCTTGTTTGCCACCTACACCACTGGCGTATTTCCTACAATCGTGAAATTGGAGACGACCACAGTCCTAGAACGCGTAAAGTGATTGTGCAAGTCCATTAGGACTATTCACTAGGTTTTGTATTTTTGCAAGGAAGGCGATGTTCTAGGACTTGTCTTCCTTGCGGTTGGAAGTGGATCGATGGATTGATTCCAATAAGTTCTTTGACTGCCGTTTGCCCTCTGGCGAGCGCAGCAAACCGCTTAAGTGGTCAAATTTGGCCTCTTCATACATTTTTAACATCGTAGAATCGAATTTCAATAGCTTGAAAATGTTGGTATCTCGTTCAAAAATCGCAGTGCTCCTCACCACATTGTCCCTCATCACGTTTGCTTGCAAAAGTGACAAGGCTCAAGATGTGATCCTGAAAAAAGATGGCTTGTGGAAAGAGGAAAGTCGCCATACGGTGAATTCTACCTCCGGCACGGTTACCTCAGACCTGATGAAAACCGACAGTTTGCGCACATATTACTTTGGCAAAGACTATCATGGATACTATACCGAGACGGGTGATACGGCCAAGGTGGAATACAATTGGTGGAAATGGAGCGACAAAGACAGCATTGTCGTTGAGTCAAACACCTTCAGGCATGTCTATGATGTCGTGAGTTCCGCGGAAAATGCGCAGACTTGGCATTCGATCGACTTGAGCGGCTCCAACAATAGAAACAAGGTAGAGACGACAGTCGTCTTGAAGCGCATCGAATAAACGGTCTAAGCCCACGAAAAGACGATCGCCGCCTCCCATGCATGACATGAGAGGCGGCGATTTGCTATCGGGCTATCTATTACGCCCGCTCGGCCAGCTCGACCCAACGATTAGACTTCTGCTCGATCTCCTTCACCAAGTCTTCAATTTCCTTGGCCCAGCCCTCCAATTCCTTGTAATCTGGCGAACCTGAATTCAGTTTTGAGCTCAGTGCCGTCTTACGTGCCTCCAATTGTGCGATCTCGCCTTCCAAGCCTTCATACTCCCTCAATTCCTTGAAATTGAGCTTCTGGGGATTGCTTTTTTTGACGACTGGTGCAGCCACAGGTAGCGCCAGCGCGGATTGCTTCCCAGCCTGCCGCAAGGCCAGATCGTCGGCAGCCTTACGTTCGCGGTATTCACGGTATGTGCCCGGGAAGGGCTTGATCTCTCCCTCGCCTTCAAAGATGAAGAGGTGCTCGCAAAGCTTGTCCATGAAATAGCGGTCGTGACTCACGATCATCAAGCATCCGGCATAGCTGAGCAGGAATTGCTCCAGCGTATTCAGCGTGATCAAATCCAGATCATTGGTTGGCTCATCCAAGATCAAGAAGTTTGGTTGCGACATCAAGATGCGCAGCAAAAACAGCCTGCGTTTTTCACCGCCGCTCAAGTTGGAGACCAGTTGCTGCTGCATGGGTGGTGGGAAGCCAAATAGGACCAAGGCACCACTCGCTTTGAGTTTGTCACCATTGCCCATCGTGATTTCTTCGGCCACCTCCGTGATCACATCGATGATCTTCTGACCTTCCTTGATCTCGATCCCATCCTGTGAATAATAGCCAAAGTGGATCGTCTCTCCCGCAGAAATACTGCCGCGATCGGGCGTGATTTTTTGTGTGATCAGGTTGAGGAATGTCGTCTTGCCCACGCCATTTGGGCCCACGATACCGATGCGTTCGCCTTTTTTGAAAACGTAGCTGAAATCTTCGACAAGCAGCTTATCGTCATAGCCTTTATAGACATGCTCAAGCTCCAGGATCTTGTTGCCGAGACGGCGGCTAGCAAAGTTCACGCTGATGTCCTTGTCCCGATCATTGCCCTGTGCGACCTCCATGAGGCCATGTGCTGCATCGATGCGGGCTTTGCTTTTGGTCGTGCGCGCCTTGGGTTGGCGACGCAACCATTCCAGCTCTGTGCGCAGCAGGTTTTGGGCGCGGGCAGTGAGCGCATCCTCTGCAGAGTGACGCTCAGATTTTTTCTCGAGAAAGTTCTCGTAGTCACCCACATAGCGATGGGCCTTTCCATGGTCGAGCTCCATGACCTCGTTGCAGACGCGGTCCAGGAAGTAGCGGTCGTGGGTCACCAAGACCAGCGACATGGACTTGCCGGCAAGATAGTTTTCGAGCCACTCGATCGTGGCCGTGTCCAAGTGGTTGGTAGGCTCATCGAGCAGGAGCAGGTCGGGCTCGCTCACCAGGGCCTGCCCGAGTGCCACGCGCTTGTGTTGCCCACCCGAGAGCTGACTCAGGGGCATTTCAAGGTCATTGACGCCTAGTTTTCCCAGGATCTCCTTGACTCTAAATTCGAAGTCCCAAGCGCCCAGTTCCTCCATCTTGTCGATGACCTTTTGGAATTTTTCGGGTTCGGATTCCAAGTGCAAGGAGAGGTGCTCGTACTCTTTGATCGTTGCAATCACTGGATCGTCACCTGTAAACAAGGCGTCCATGACCGTCACTGCTGAACCAAAATCTGGATTTTGGCTCAAATAGACGGTCTTGATGCCGTTGCGTGTGCTTACCTCGCCCGTGTCGGGCACTTCTTGCCCAGCGAGCACGCGCAACAGCGTGCTTTTGCCGCAGCCATTGCGACCTACAAGGGCGATTTTTTGGCCTTTTTCGACGCCGACATTCAGGTCGTCAAACAGGACTTTGATGCCATAAGACTTAAAGAGGCCATTGGCGCTGAGATAGTTCATAGAAATTGTTAAACCTCAGAATTGAGGCGGTGAATTTGGATCGGCATCGGGAGTGACAGGTACTTCATCGTCGTCGTAATGTCTGACCTTGTTGTTGCGCCGCAGGCCCAACTTCACGCCAGCATTGAAGATCACGTTCGTGCCGTTGAATTTGACGACCTCGCCGCTCGCATAACTTGTGGAATTGATGGCGCAGACAGCTGTGAGGGGTGTAATAATGTGGGTCGTGCGTACAGAGGGAATGTATTTGAAACCCATGCCGCTATAGAAATCCACAGCTATGCGACCGCGTGATGTCTGCCAACCAAAGCGCAGCACAAATGCCGCTTGGTTGATTTTCTCTGATTGAAGCAGGCAATCGTTGATGCCAGGGTCAGCGGATGTGATTGCAAACCACTCATTTTTGTAAGACGAATATCGATAGAAGAGCATCGGACTCACATAGGAGCGCAACTTGGGCTCACTAAAGTAGCGCTTCTTGTCCATGTACCAGCGAAAGCCAAAATATAGGCCAAAGCCACTGGCGACCATAGGACGGTCACCGCGCTCATACCAGAAACCATTTTTGAAGATGCGGCCTACCCCCACTTCCAAGCTGGAATGGGGACCAACCTGCGCCTCATAAGACAATTTGACCTCGTTGATTCCACACTGCAAGACATCGATCTTGAGCACGTCTAGCTGATTGGGTTTTTCGCCCTTCACGCGGCCTTCCTTGGTCGGTGCAGTCGGTACAGGGAGATCTTCCAGTTGGCCAATGGCCACAAAAGGCGATGCTGCACACAGCAGGAGCGTAAAGAGGAGGTATTTCAAAACCGAGCGCTTGGGCATTTTCATTCTTTTCACAATTCCACTATCAAGTGGGGGCAGGCGGTACCACTACCGCCTAGCACAAAACTTGCCCAATTTACGAAGACTGTCACGGAATCAAAAATCTATCCGCCAAACTGGTCGGGAATCGTTGCATAACCTCATAGAAGGGATGCAAAGATGGGACTGCACGATCTACCAAAAACGACTTCTACCCCAATGATCATGGCAATGATCGTGGCAATGATCGTGGCAATGATCGTGGCAATGATCGTGGCAATGATCGTGGCAATGATCGTGGCAATGATCGTGGCAATGATCGTGGCAATGATCGTGGCA
>JANORP010000094.1:0-7509 GCA_031415375.1 Bacteroidota bacterium
AGGTATTGAAAGGCGCGATGGTCTTGGTCAACGTGAGCTGCGAGCAGAAATCACCGGTGCCGACCAAGGAATGAAAAACTTTGACAGTACCACCAGGGCAGATTGTAGCTGTATTAAAGGATGGAGCTAACTTTGCACCAAAAGTCATGTAAAACGTGGTCGATCCTGATCCAAAAATCGCTGCAGGTATCGTAGCTTCATACACACCAGGAGACACGAGGTTCGCCGGAAATATATCTCCAGGAAGCAAGGTATTAAAATTATTGCTCCCACTCAGGTAGAGTTCGTAACTGGTAGAACCCGTAGGCAAGAGAGACGGCATCAAGAAATTTGCATTGTTTGTTTGAAGCTGCACCTTCACGGCGGAGCCACTCGTCCAAGCACCTGTAACCTGGATTTTCCATTCCCTCCGTATTCTCACGTGCTGACCTTCCTCGCCAGCCACTTTCAACTCCTGCGTCGTCCAGCACCCTCCAACCCCGTTGTCGTGCCCAGCAACAAGGTAATGCATGTCACCGCCGAAAGCGCCTAGGTTTCCTGCCTCGTCTGGCTTGAATGCATCCATCGCAAAGCCGACAATGCTGGTCGCGTTTTGAGAGGTGGACTGTCGTTGCAGGAGCTGAGCAGTTTCATCCCGCCCGATCCCGAATACATCGTTGACGTATGAAGGGACGGCAAGGGAATATACAGTGGAACCGTTGGAAGCAATATAATCGTGTTGTAGGGTAATGCCATATTTGATGGCCAAGTAAGTCTCCAAGCGGTTCTGGACATTGGCACCAATCAACAATGTATCATACACCAAAAGCTCTGCAAAGTACAGTGAGTCGGTCGGAGTACTAGCCGTAGGATAATGCCCAAGGAAAAATTTGCGGTTTTGCTTAATCCTGGCAGAATCTCTGGCTACGATGATCGACCATTTTGATATTGGAAGGGATGCCGCGGGTGCGCCTCCATTTTGCTGTGGGTTGGCAGCGCCATTGTACCACACGCCCACGCCGCCGACATCCAAATTGGTCCCGTTTGTTCTAAGTCCTTTCTTCCCATCAAAACCTGCAATACTCTTTACACCAGCGGCTTGAACCCTCGTCACAGCCACAATGGTACGCCCCCTGAAAATGCCCGCCGTGGACATCTCCCGCACGAGCGCATTTGCCTTGATATACCTGTGATAATTAAGCATTTGCACGCCTGTCTCAAGGGCCATGCCACCCACCGGGGTACGCAGTAGGTGGTGTCCATTTCCACTCGAGTCTGCCCAACTTGTAATCGCGGCTGGAGTCACCACGCCTTTTTCGCTCCGCAGCCAGAGCTCTAGGCCCTTATTGACATTGGCAGGCCCCTTAAAAATAGTGTTCTTGATGAGCGTAAAATAAACGGTGTCGTTATTTGGGAAATCCACCGTTACATAGTGATCATTGGTTAATCCCACTGGAGTCAAAGGAACTAGATTTTCGCCAATGCCCATGTCGGGGTCACTCCCGTAGGCCAAAGAGTAATTTGTAGCACTTGTCAATGCAGCAAATGTGCTTTGCTTAAACCAAAGTGTCACGGGCCCTACACTGCCTACATCGGTCACCTTCCATGTACGCCCTAGTTGATTGGCGGTACCGCCGCCGAGATTTTTTGAAAATGTTGTTGCTGAACCGTTGTCGTCGCCGATAATTTGGTACCTGTTATTTCCTGCGGCACCGACGCCAAATGGGACTGGATACGATCCATCGTTCAGAAAATTGAAAAATGGAGCAGAGCCGCCTGGAGCAGTAGCACCATGCATCAGGACCAAGCCGTTCTCGCTTGTTGCAGCCGAAACTTGTTGATTCAGGAGGGAAGAATCGCACTTAGCAATCCCAAATTTGCGATTGGTAAAGCCCCCGAAATCTGAAAAAACCTTAACCAAGGTCGTTCCCGTTAGACGATAGTAGTGATGCTCCAAAGAAATACCATACTTCAAGCCAAGATATGTTTCGACGCGTTCACGCTCTCCGGTAGTCAAAATCTTCCCATACATGATTACCTCTCCAAAATGGCCGTTCAATTGTGATGAGGCTACGAGGTTCTTGCCCATCCGGAAATTGGTAATTGTGTTTACATTATTGTTGCCAACCGTTCCAAGTCCTTCCAGCTTTCCGTCAATCCAGAATGAACCAGTATTCGTGGAATTCGTTTTTTGTCGCGTGAGGCTAGGCATATAGGTTCTTCCATTGTCGTAGGTAGAGCCAGCACTTGCGAATGAATAGGCATCACTACCATTGTGGCCCCACCTGATTGCCCCCCCCGCTAAGGTAAGCCCACAGTCATCACTGCCACCCTCGTCACCGCCGACTAGCAGGCCATCATTCCACCACGTGGCTCCCGCTGCCGTCAAAGCTGGAGATGCATTAGCCTTATAAACCACGAAAACAGAGAAATCATCATGTATCCTACGACCAGCGGCACCGCCCTGTCTCGCAAAAGAGAGGGTGGATGCATTGATAAAAAACGAAGGATTGTAATTGAGCTCTCCTGTTTCAAAAGTCACCGTGCCTGCCGTAACCTGTGGATTTGCCCCTTGCTTCGCAGTGATCGCCGGACTTGCTGGCAAAGTGCAACCGTCAGTTGTGCAGCCAGCATCCTCTGCACGAAACCAATGTCCAAGGTTGAGTTCGGTAAAAGATCCCGTAAGTCCGCCTGGTTTTGGTACAGGTTGCGCCCAGACAAAACCTGCGAGCAACAACATAACAATCAAGCAACTAAATCTCATGCAACGAAATTCAACAAGGCACGCAAAGCTATTCAAACGACGGCAAATCATATCTTGGAGCGATTCTAATGTTCAGAACTAATTACCTACACTCCGAAAAGTAGCAATTCTAAAGTCCGATTCCAAAAATTCCAGTGTTTTTATTTTCCACAACTATCGTTATTACGAAACCAAATGAGGATTCAACGTTTTTGTAGGGGTTTCAACTGAGGCTATTGCCGACACCAACAAATTGAGTTACTTTTGCCGAAACTGTGAATAGAATATGAGAAAAACCACTTTTTTTGACTCCTCAAGTATCAAGACTTTTGCTTTTTTGACCATCATCGCCCTTGCATCGCCATGGGGCACTCTCAAAGCCCAAAGCATTACTGAGATCACAACTAGCCTTGCCAACAATAGTGGCAAAATGCAATTTGTGGATGTCAACAATGACAACAAGCTCGATGTATTTTTCACTGGCTACGATCTAAATGGTGACAACCTTACCTCACTCTATATTGGCAATGGCACAAATGGATCCTTTACCACGCTAACGGCTCCATTTTTTCAGGTTTCTCCCTCCATATTCGCATTTGGAGATCTGGATCGGGACGGATTTCAAGATCTGTTTCTCACAGGGATCGATGCCAATGGTGACAAGAAATCAGGTATATTCAAGAATACAAACGGTGTCTTCACCTTGATCGACACCACAATTGTTGCTGGACAAGCTGGCGAAGCCGAGTGGGGAGATTTCGACAATGATGGAGACCTAGATTTGTTGATTTCTGGAGCAATTTGGAACCCAGGATTGATGCAATTCGCCCCGAAAACATTTATCTACGAAAACAATGCCATGGTCTTTACCCAAGTGGCTGGAACACTCCCTAACCTATCCAGCTCGCAAGTTAAGTGGGTTGATTATGATCAAAATGGGAACTTAGACGCATTTGTTACAGGTGATTCTAGCAATCAACGCAAATCACCTATTTTGCTCAAGAATACCAACGGGGTGTTTGCAAGCGATCTTAGTTTTGCACCAACAGCTGTACTTGCGCCAAAGGTTTCTTGGGGAGACTACAATTCCGATGGAGCACCTGATTTTGCGATTAGCGGAATCGAAGCGAATCTTCCCTTTTCGAAATTATCAGTCTATAAGAACTTAGGTGGTATTTTCAGTGCTGTAGCCGATTCCTTTGCGCCATTGATTCGTGGAGAACTAGTTTGGGGTGACCTCGGCAATGACGGATACCTTGAACTTTCCGCATGCGGAAATCTCGCAATCGGCGTTGATTCTGCGCTTCTTTACTCTTTCAACAATACTTTGCAAAGCTTTGCAGAGCTTCCTTTCCCTCCGTCCTTTACAAACCAAGTGAGGAGTCTAGCGCTTGGAGACTTCAACAACAACGGCTCGCTTGACGTTTTGGCAGGACTCACCAGCGATACGAAGCTTTTTACTGTTACGCCATTGCTCACCAACACCCCTCCCGCAGCCCCAACTGGCGTGAGCTACACCATCAATGCCGACTCCAGCATCACCTTTCAGTGGCAAGCACCTACAGGCGATCAGACCCCTTCGGCTGGCCTGAGCTACAGCGTCATGATCGGCACGACCCCCAATGGCACCGAGATCTCCTCCCCGCCCGCTGACCCGACGACGGGCTTTAGACGCGTGGTCGAGTATGGGCAGGTCGTGACCACCACATGGACGCTCAAAAACGTCTCTTGCGACAATGATTACTATTTCCGGGTGCAAGCTGTCGATGGCGGCTATATGGGTTCCCCATTTTCCGCATCTGTGCAGGTCGTCCTCAAACCTACGGCGAGCATCAGCTCCTTCAATGGTGAGACCCTGACCGCTGGCACGACTGGCATCGTTCAAGACTCCTTGAACTGGACAAATGCAACTGGTAACCCGATTCCTGGCGCTACCAGCAACACCTTTACCATCACGGCCACAAGAACCATTGGCTTGATCGTTTACGCAGGACAATGTAGCGACACTCTCGCTCCTGCACAGTTTATCTGGGTCGCCAATGAAAACCCTCGCGCCGTCTCCAATGTCAAGATCTGGCCCAATCCAAGCAGCACGGTATTACACGTGCGTGTGGATAACCCGGGCGCGACCGAGTCGATCGCCATCTATGACATGCAGGGTCGCCTCATGCGTTCCGTGACCACAGGCATCGCCACCGAGACGACCCTCCCCGTCGAGGACCTCGTAAGCGGCCTCTATATCGTGAAGCTTAGCCTCACCAACGGTCGCGGCCTCTCCACCGCCACCTTCAGAAAAGACTGACACCTATATATAAGGTGTATTCCCACGACGGACGAGGCAAGCTGCTTCGTCCGTTTTGGTTTTTGGGGAGAACCTGATCTATATTTTTGCAATCGTGAATGCAATTTGCAAGAAAGTCGTAACTTGCACCTACAATCAACAGATTTTACACTTGGATAGTAGAGAGTATGGAATCAAGGAGTTCGCTCCTCGTTATTTGCTATGTCCTCAGGTGTCATTAACCACGAAATTTTCAATATGAAAACCCAAGAAACCACGACCGTCAAAGAGACGCAACAATTAGAGTCTGAAGGCAGCACCTTTATGAAGCCCCCTGCATTTGCGCTTACTGCGGGTGAGGACGGCGGCGGAGGGGGAGGTGAAAAGGCCGTTCCCAACCATTCGGGCTTCCAAGGTACGCCCTACGAATCTGAGATTGCTAGTTGGCCGGGCGAGGTCGTGATGATTCACAGTCCATGCTATTCCCAGGAAATCGAAGCAATTGCATTGAACGCAAGCTTTCATCCCGAAATATACGATGAGGCTGCAACCGCCATGGATGCCAAAATTGCCGAATGCCTCAACAGAAAGTTTCAAAATGCCTCAGGAGAAGTCAACGATTGGGCCGATAGGAAGCTGCACAGCACGGTCAAAATGAACCAGCAGAACATGGCTGCAACCTCCAACGGCAAAAGCACCTGGCCCAAACTCGTGATCCTCACTTTTTGGAATGACCCGAGCAACCCAGACAAGGGAGGATACAACTATTCCCACATTGTATATTTCCCGATCGCATCTCTGATCCCCAAAGAAATCAGGGAATTCCTGCCCGGTGGTACTGTGTTTATCGGGGACGGCGGAGGCCGTACCAACAAGCCTGACCTTTCCCATGATGCCAAGCACGTCGATTACAACGAATGGCTACCCATCATCAACGATCTAATGGGGAAACTCGCGGGTATGAAAGGCGACCCAAAATCGCTTAGCAAGGACTTGCCTGCCTGGACACAAAGACTACAAAAGGCAGCCGAAGATGCTGAAAAGATTATGGCGAAGGTTCGCGAAGGTGGGAAAGCAGTCGAGGAAAACAGTGCCGAAAAGGAAGCTAGCTCCAAGGAGGAGGCCGAAAAATATGTGGAGATTGATGGGCAAAAGTTTGAAAGGGACAAAGAATATAGATTCTTTTTCAACGATAATGGACAGCGCTCACAGGCGGTTGTAACACCTGGATACTTCCAGAGGACCATTCTTTCAAGGAAAGGCGTACAATATGCTGGTGACTTCGAATCTCTGCGGTAATTGATTGTAACCATGAAAACGAGTTTAGCTTCACGCTGTACTTCGATTGCAATCCTACTGGTTGCCGTCCTCGGCTGTTTACCTGATAAGGCTAAGTTAGAACAAACTGAAGCGATTGGAGAAATCGAATTGGCGATGGCTAACGGACAATATGCAGTCGCAAAGTCTAAAATCGATTCCTTAGAGGCCCTTAATAGTCTATCTTCCAGACTATTGATGTTGCGAGGAAATTGCTTTTCGGTCGAAAAAAACGGGCCTAGAGCCATCGCAGAATTTAATTTGGCACTCAAAAATTGTCCGAAAGACTCCTGTAAACTCAGACAAACGATATTTGAAAATCGCGCCCTTGAAAAGCGATTTGCAGGCAAAGCAATGGCTGAGGAATGTCTGAAAGATTTTTTGAGCGCCCATCGAACGGCCCTTCAATGCTTGCCCGCAACGAAATGGGATAGCATGACCAATGCATTTAATGCTGTTGGCATCGCTATCTCGCTTCAACATTTCGAATTGGCGGACTCACTTGCCAATTATCTCAAAAGGAGCTTTCCACTGGAAGTTGATGGCTATGAAACCAAAGCTCAGTTTTGGAAATCACAGTCCAAATTTGATCTGGCAATAAGAGAATATGATACGATTATCGATATCATAAACAAAGATCGTCCCGAGAAAATGCTCAAATTCTTGTTTACAGACCGCGCCGACCTCTATCATCAAAAAGGCGACCTCAAAGCTGCCTGTGCAGATTGGCAAAAAGCCCTGGACCTTGGACTAGAGGATGCCCAACCCAAGCTAGACAGTTTTTGTCGGGGAAAATAGCCCCCGTCGAGGACCTCAGCAGCGGCCTCTACATCGTGAAGCTCAGCCTCACCAACGGTCGCGGCCTCGCCACAGCGACCTTCAGAAAAGACTGACACGTATATATAAGGTGTATTGCAAAAACGGACGAGGGCACCAGCTTCGTCCGTTTTTGGTTTTCGGGGTAGCGATCTTTTTTTTAACAGTGCATGGCCTTATCCAACAATGTCGTATCTTAGCCCCGTAATCAACAGATTTTACACTTGGATAGGAGGAAGTATGAAGCGATCAAGGGGCTAGCCCCGCGTTATCTTCTATGTCTTCAAGTGTTTTTACTACTATAATTTCAAGATGAAAACCCAAGAAACCAGCACCGTCAAGGAAACGCAACAATTAGAGGCTGAAGGCAGCA
>JANORP010000095.1:0-2060 GCA_031415375.1 Bacteroidota bacterium
ATCATCGAAGCCGACACACCCACAATCTGATTCGGTGCAACGTCCATGTATTCCAATTGGTCAACCGTAAATAACGGGAATTCACCGTGTTCACGACCTTTAATTTGCGTATCAAGGAAATTACCATCCCCATCAAGAACAGAATTTGCTTGCGCAACGCGCTTGTAATCCTCTCCTTCTGCCGACAAATATTCAATTTTTTCAGTCGCTTTGTTGTTAACTACTTGGCGGTATGGTGTTTCCAAAAAGCCCATTTTGTTGATTTTCGCGTGAACGCAAAGCGTTGAAATCAAACCAATGTTTGGACCTTCGGGCGTCTCAATTGTACACAAACGACCGTAGTGAGAATAGTGAACGTCACGAACCTCAAAACCCGCGCGCTCACGACTCAAACCACCGGGTCCGAGAGCTGAAATACGCCGCTTATGCGTAATTTCCGACAACGGATTCGTTTGGTCTAAGAACTGTGATAACTGCGATGTTCCGAAGAATGAGTTGATAACGCTCGATAAAGTACGGGCATTAATCAAATCAATCGGCGTAAATACCTCGTTGTCCCGCACGTTCATGCGCTCACGAATTGTCCGCGCCATACGTGCCAAACCAACACCAAACTGAGCATACAATTGTTCGCCCACTGTACGTACACGACGGTTACTAAGGTGATCAATATCATCTACTTCACTCTTACCATTTGTAAGGGCAACAAGTGTTTTGATGATTGCGATGATATCATCTTTTGTAAGTACTTTTTTAGTGATTGGGAAATCAAGACCTAAACGACGGTTGATTTTATAACGACCAACTTCTCCTAAATCATAACGCTTATCACTAAAAAATAATTTATCAATAATACCACGAGCGGTTTCATCATCTGGCGCATCTGCACCACGAAGTTGCTTGTATATGTGCTGAACAGCTTCCAACTCGGAGTTAGATGTATCTTTGTTTAAAGTATTGTAAATGATAGAATAATCACCACTCACTTCTTCTTTTTGTATAAATACATTTTTTACTTCTACTGAAAGGATTGTAGCGATATTGCTTTCATCCAAAACAGTATCTCTTTCTAAAATGATTTCGTTCCTTTCAATGGAAACTACCTCACCAGTATCTTCATCCACAAAATCTTCTACCCATGTACGCAATACACGTGCAGCAAGACGCTTTCCAATTTGCTTTTCTAAGCTCTTTTTATCTGCTTTTACTTCGTCAGCCATACCGAACAATTCCAATATGTCTTTATCGGTTTCAAAACCAATAGAGCGAAGTAAAGTAGTAACAGGGAATTTTTTCTTACGGTCAATGTAAGCAAACATCACATTGTTGATATCTGTTGCAAACTCCATCCATGCTCCTTTGAAAGGAATAACACGAGCAGAATAAATTTTAGTACCATTCGGGTGAGTAGATTGACCAAAGAAAACACCAGGTGAACGGTGAAGCTGGCTTACGATAACCCTTTCTGCTCCATTGATTACAAAAGTACCACGTGGAGTCATGTAAGGAATGTTACCTAAGAACACGTCCTGAACGATTGTTTGGAAATCCACATGCTCTTCATCATTACAGCTAAGCCTAAGCTTTGCTTTTAATGGAACAGCATATGTAAGACCTCTTTCAATACATTCATCAATTGAATAACGAGGAGGGTCTACGAAGTAATCCAAAAATTCTAACACGAAAATATTACGAGTATCAGTAATTGGAAAGTTGTCTTTAAAACAACGAAACAATCCTTCTACATTTCGCTTATCAGGCGTGGTTTCCAATTGAAAAAAGTCTTTGAAAGACTGTATCTGAATTCCAAGCAAATCAGGCTGTTCCGCTATGAGTTCAACTTTTCCGAAGCTGTGACGCAATGCGACATTTGTTTTTGGTGCAGACATATTTTATTAAGACGGTTTAGTGAAGATCCTTCACTTTAGGATATAGCTTGCGCTATGCTCCCAAAATTAGGAATGCAAAGGTATGAAATAAATTTCAAAAAATTTACTCAAAAAAAAGCTTTTGGCAAGAAATTTGTTAAATGGAAAGAAATTGACGAAATTTCTTGCTTT
>JANORP010000096.1:0-1681 GCA_031415375.1 Bacteroidota bacterium
GCAAAGATTGCCCCTTGGACCGCATCAAACCGTAAACTGTATTTCTGAGGGGAATGCGCAGCGCCAAACAATATCGTCCGCTTCGATAGCCTTGGTGTACATAGCTCACCACCAAGTAATTGATTATCAGTTTCTGGATCGCGAAGGGCATCACTTTCAGCAAAGCCAGCCCAATGACTTGAAAAGGCCGCCAGGTGAGCATCTCAAAAAGGCGATCTACGAGCCGATCACTATCGCAGCGTGATACCCAATAGACCTGATCGAGTTGCGGCCACTTGCGCACGATGTAGCGCAGGCCCGTAGCCCCATACTCGCGCAGTTGCGGCAAGGCCTCGGCCAGAGTCTTGGGCTGCGTCGTGGTCACGATCGCTTGCCCGTTGAACATGAATTTGGGTGCAAATCGGCGGTAAATGCGATAACCGAGTTCCATATCCTCGCCACCGTAGCGGTTGATCGCCTCGTCAAAGCCCTGACATTCAAGCACAAATCGGGAAGGCAAGGCTGTGTTTGGAGTAATAAAGTAATGAAAGGGAACCTCGGCGGCATCTTGGTACTTGGCGACCCCACGCTCCGAAGTATAGCGCACCCAAACATTGCCCGCACGGTTGCGGTAGCTCACCGTCCCGATAGAAATCGCATTTCCCTGCTCCAAAAAACGTAAGTGTTGCAGTAACAAATCGGGCGCCGCTTCCATGTCTGAATCCATGAACAATACATATTGTCCTCTGATCCACGGCAATGCAAGGTTTCGGGTTGCCGAGCGACCAGCATTCAGGCCTCCGGCATGTTGCAGCACCTTCAGGGGAAATGAAAATTGCGCTCGTCCGAGCCATTCCAGCGTGCCGTCGGTCGAGCCATCTACACCCAATAACACCTCAAAATCTGCACCCACGACCTGATTCAGGGCCGTGAGACAATTTTTCAATTCCGGAAGGTTGTTGAATGTGGGGATGACCAAGCTGAACAACATCGCGCAAAATTACATGTCAAGCCCAATGGCGCTAATTTTTTTTCAAGAGAATGCAATTTCTGGACAGAATCTCTGCCGTCGATCACTCGAGAGACGGGTGGAAAATCGCTGCAGCAATCAAAAACCGATGCAAATCACCTATGAGAGCAGCACAAGACCTCCCACTACTTTTTATCTCAAGAATTTTATTTGGGTCAGCTAATGGACCTCTTGCCCAAAATTTTATCGTTTGCCCCCGAAATTGCCCTAGATCCGCCTCGATCGGCTATTGGCCCACATCCTCGGGGCGAATATGGACATGCCTCCACCAGAAAAATGGTTGTGGAATGAAAAATTGATCGCTTGGCTGAAGCATCGATGCCTGCAACAAAAAACCTGGTTACCCAGGCTCTTCAGGTTCCATCATCGCCTCCATCAGATCGATCAAGACAAACTGTGTTTCGATGAGGGCAAACCTCAGGTTCGATTTCGGATCGACGAGTTTGTCCAGGATGCGCTCAGACTCTGCCTTCAAGGCCTTTAATTTTTCGTTTCGCAGGTGTTTTTCTGGTGGATGCATATTCCCGCTCACCCCGGGGATGTTGGCCGGTGGCTGAGCGGGGCAAGTCCTGGGTGCTTTTCGGGGGTAGGCGATAAAATTTTGGGCAATGTCCAGCATTCGCCCGGAATCGACTGATGAAGGGCGGATGATGGACCTCTTGCCCAAAATTT
>JANORP010000097.1:0-10408 GCA_031415375.1 Bacteroidota bacterium
CTGCCGAGATCTTGTTGGCGGAGCGCAGCTCGTCGGCATAAGCTTTGGCGACGAGCAGGCGCTCGCGTGGCACACGGCCGAGCGCTGGATCGACGGTCTTTTTAAACTCTTGTGCCATTGCGAGGTCGATGCGGTCACGCAACGGGATGCCCCCCTCCTCCTCTTCCTCAGCTTCACGGAAATCAAACTTGCCTTTCTCTCCTAAAGCTTTCGAATCATCCTCCACGACCGAGAATGGCTCATTGCTACTAAAAAACATCAATAGGATGACCAATAGCAAAGAACTACCGAGATAGTAAATCGATCTACGCATGTTTTGTGCTTCTTTAAAATTACCGAACACTTAAAATACTTACTTCCGAAACAGGAAACAATTTAGATGGTTTTTTCGTGGGAACATAGCGGCTTACGTTGTTGAGGCGACAGAATACGACTATTAAATGTGGACAAGCGAGGGCTTGAACACGATGAAAATGATGAACATGGGGCAAACAAACTGCGAGGGTTGCGCCTATGAACCAATTCGGCACATTTTGATGGCCGATCAATGATGAATATTGCTGTTGAATCGCCCCAAGTACTTGTGGAAATCCTGCGGCATGAAATCACGTTGTGCCGAGATCGCCTGCGGGCATTTGGCAAAACGAGTCCATCGGGCAGACGCTGTTGCTCGTTGCATTTGGGTCGGGGCGAAACCCAAAGTATCGGCGCAGGTTGGATCGCAGCAGAAAAGATAGGTGCCATGTTTCAGAAAACCGCAACGCCTGCCACAAGATCACCTTGGAATATATTTCGATTAACATCCATGATATATGTGCCGTCTCGCTGTGTTCCGAAACCCCGCATGTGCGCCAACTTATGCGCTTCAATTTCTCATTTTCAATCTCCACGAAGCAAGGTGGGCCTCTGCCGATTCCTAGGGGTTGCGCGTAGCCTTTGTAGCGTCCACGGCCTGGAACCCGAGGAGAGATTGGTCGGAACGGCAGGGGGCGTTGGGTGTGGAGTATGTGCGGAGTATGTGCGGAGTTTATGCGGTCAAAGTGCTGTATTGGCCTAAGTCTGGTCTAGCTCTGCCCTAAGTCTTGCCTAGGGTTGGCAGAGGCCATCGTGGGAACTTGGGAGGTTGTGGCCGTGCTTGTTCGGGGTGGCGCCACGTTGTTTTTGCGCGCACTGCGCATTCCCCGTCCCTGTCGCAACCTAGCAAGAAGGCTGTTCATTCCGTTGATGATCAAAATGGTGATCAGGAATCGGTGTAGGCAAATGCGCTGCACGGGAGACAGTGGCTGATGCGTTTTGAGAGGTGCCCTTATGGATATTAAATTCGTTTCCCACGGGTGAATCAGTCAACGCGATGAACAAAGGGATTCTGCTGCGCTACACCCTTTGCATTGTTTGGTGGCCAAGGTTAAGGCCAATCGAATATCAATGGCGACTTTACAGCAGGCACTGCAAGCTGGGGTTGTATGCCAAAAGTCAACCCTGACAATGTCTATGGCGGGCCAAGCACGACCAATATTGTCGCCGAGATCGACAACCTCGTGGCCTCTGCCAGACGGTCGCCCACTCCTCAGCCCGCATGTATAGCTTGCACACCACGCTTGCGGGCACGCGGCATTCCCTAAAAGTGCTTTTGCATCCTTGAGAATAACCCACCTGCCAAGACCTTCCACGCTCAATGATCGCGGCCAAGATGCCCGCAAACGGCTTGCCTAAGACACCATAGGCCAAGCCCAAAATTCCGCTTACAGACAAAATGCATTTTTCATGAACCATCCTCCATTTTTCATGGTTGTTCTTTCATTGTTCATTGTTCAATTCCCTACATTTGCCCCAATTTAGTTCAGTGCAACATCGTCACAACGGAAATATGAAGGTTAACCTTGCTTCCACCGATCGTTTTGAAACGCGTCACATCGGCCCCTCAGCGGCAGATACGGCTGATATGCTCAAGGCCATTGGGGCTGAGTCGCTCGATCAACTGATCGCCCAGACCATCCCCGCTGCCATTCGGCTGCAAAAGGGTCTCGACACCCCTGCTGCGCTCAGCGAGTATGGCTATTTGCGCCTGTTGCGTGAGATCGCCGCCAAAAACCAAGTCTTCACCAACTTCATCGGCCTTGGCTACTATGGTACGGTCGTGCCGCCCGTGATCCAGCGCAACATCCTGGAAAACCCAGGCTGGTACACCCAGTACACGCCCTACCAAGCCGAGATCGCCCAGGGCCGTTTGGAAGCCCTGCTCAATTTCCAAACCATGGTCGCCGACCTCACTGGCATGGCCCTCGCCAACGCCTCCTTGCTCGACGAGGCCACGGCTGCGGCCGAAGGGATGTTCATGGTCTATCACGAGAAAAACAAGCGCCCCAAAGGCGCGCCAGCCAACCGCTTCCTGGTGTCCAGCGACGTCTATGCCCAGACGATCGACGTTTTGGTCACACGCGCAGAGCCACTTGGCATCCAGGTAGAGGTCGCCGCACCCGAAACCTGGGTCTGGGACGACATGGTATTTGGCTGCATGCTGCAATACCCCACCGCTGCTGGCAATGTCGAGGACTATGCCGCCATCACCGCCCAAGCGAAAGCACACGGTGCCTACAGCATATTCGCCAGCGACTTATTGGCGCTCACATTGCTCAAATCCCCCGGCGCGATCGGTGCCGACGTGGTCGTGGGCAACAGCCAGCGTTTTGGTGTGCCCATGGGCTTTGGTGGCCCGCATGCTGGCTTTTTTGCGACGACAGACAATTTCAAGCGCCAGATCCCCGGACGCATCATCGGAGTGTCGGTCGATGCGCAAGGCAATCCTGCATTGCGCATGGCCTTGCAGACCCGTGAGCAGCACATCAAGCGCGAGAAGGCGACCTCCAACATCTGTACCGCCCAAGCTCTGCTCGCCATCATGGCCAGCATGTATGCCGTCTATCATGGCCCCGATGGCCTGCGCAACATCGCACTGCGCGTCCACACCATCGCGCGCCTCGCGGCCAATGAACTCCAAAATCTCGGCTTTGTCCAATCCAACAAGCTGCTATTTGACACCCTGCACATCCACCTCGGCAATGTCGCTGTCGATGCGCTGCGCAAAGAAGCCGAGGCCCGCCGCATCAACCTCCGCTACATCAGCGACACTGAAATAAGCGTCGCCTTTGATGAAACGCATAGCCCAGACGATGTACACAATCTCTTGGCAGCCTTTGCGGCAGCCGCTGGCAAAAGCTATGTCCACGCTGACTTGCAAGCCTTGGCTGCCAGCGTCGAGTTCATCTATCCAGAGCACCTGGAGCGCGAAGGTGAGATTTTGAGCCACGACATCTTCAGCCGCTACCACAGCGAAAGCGAATTGATGCGCTACATCAAGCGACTGGAAAACAAGGACCTTTCCCTCACGACCTCCATGATCCCGCTGGGATCATGCACGATGAAGCTCAACGCTGCTGCCGAACTGCTGCCCCTCACGTGGCCAGAATGGGCGGGCATGCACCCCTTTGCCCCGATCCAGCAAGCCGCTGGTTATGCCCAGATCGTGCAAGAGCTCGAGCAATACCTCGCCGAGATTACAGGCTTTGCAGCCACCTCTCTCCAACCCAACTCGGGTGCGCAGGGCGAGTATGCAGGTCTCATGGTGATGCGCGCCTACCACATGGACCGCGGCGACCATCATCGCACAGTTGTACTCATCCCCTCATCGGCCCACGGCACCAACCCAGCAAGCGCCGTCATGGCCGGCATGGAAGTGGTCGTGACCCCTTGCGATGACAATGGCAATATTCAAGTCGATGCACTGCTCGCCAAGGCCATCGAATACAAGGATGTCTTGGCTGGCTTGATGGTCACCTACCCCTCAACACACGGCGTCTTTGAGGAGAGCATCATCCAAATCTGCCAGCTCATCCACGACAATGGCGGCCTCGTCTATATGGACGGTGCCAATATGAACGCACAAGTGGGCCTCACCAATCCCGCCAATATCGGGGCCGATGTATGCCACCTGAACCTGCACAAGACCTTTGCCATCCCGCACGGCGGCGGCGGCCCAGGCATGGGTCCTATCTGTGTGAATGAGAAGCTTGCACCTTACCTCCCGGGTCACCCTTTCCAGCAAACGGGTGGCGACAAGGGCATCCATGCCGTGTCGGCAGCACCTTGGGGCTCGGCGCTGATCCTGCTCATCAGCTATGGCTACATCCGCATGCTCGGCCCAGATGGCATGACCAACTCCACCAAGTATGCCATCCTCAACGCCAACTACCTCAAGACCAAACTTGAAACGGAATTCCCGATCCTCTACGTCGGTGCCAATGGTCGCGTGGCCCATGAGTTTATCATGGATTTTAGGCAATGGAAACAAGCCACGCATGTCGAGGCTGGCGACGTCGCCAAGCGTCTCATGGACTATGGCTACCACGCCCCGACGGTGAGTTTTCCTGTGGCAGGCACCCTCATGATCGAGCCGACCGAGAGCGAGAGCAAGCATGAACTCGACAAGTTCATCGCTGCCATGCTATCCATCCGCGAGGAGATCAGGGAAATTGAAAACGGCACGGCAAGCCTTGAAGACAATGTCGTCATCAATGCCCCGCACACCCTTCGTGTGATCGCAGCCAATGATTGGGCCCACGCCTACACCCGCGAAAAGGCTGCCTTCCCCTACGCCTACTGCCTCGCCAACAAGTTTTGGCCCAGTGTCGCCAAGATCGACAACAGTTACGGTGACCGCAACCTCGTCTGCACCTGCCCACCGACTTCAGAATATGCTTGATCAGGTGGTGGCTTGAACTCAGCCTGCGCAGGCACTGTATGGGCCTGTCACCTGAACACATTACATCTCAATATGATACATGCGCGGCGAATATCGTTCAGTCTCGGAGCTCGGCTCCAGGCGGCGATGTTGGCCGCGCTACTGTTGTGCCTTGCCCACAACGCTACCATTGCGCAGACCAAGTTTGCGCAGTGGCAGCAGCTGAGCGGCCCGATGCAGCGATGGACGATCCTGCATCCCTTTGCTGCCCAAAAAGCCCTCCCGATCAGCAAGCGAGCACTCGTGATCACCGACTCCATGCGCATTGTAGGCAGCATCGGCCACGACGCCAATGGTGGCAAGCTCGATGCATTCAGGCATGGCATCTGGATGGCGCTACTGGTACAAGAGATCCTTCCCTACAAGGCGGCTAGTTTAGGCCGCGCTTATGAACGTGGCAACCACCGTGATTTCAGGCAGGGAAAGCTCGAGGATGGCGCGCAACAGGATGCCATCGCAAGCAAGATGGATCTATGGAACAACAAAGCAGGCAGGCGCATCGGTCTCGCTTGCAAGGGCTTGAACGATGCTGAAACCGCCCGCGAAATCTTGTGCGGATTGCATCGACTAGAATTTCTCATCGTCAAAAAGGACAGGGCCGACAATTGCCTCGATGAAACAGGTGCGGTGATTCCGGTGGAGGCCTGGCAGGGAAAGTGGCGCAATGCACGCTGTCTGTGGCCCAGCGACTTTGTTTTTGATATTTAAGTGCGCCAGCCGCCTGCCCCAATGTGCGTATCTCGCGCTCGTTCCGCAGCAAACAAAAATGCCCGATGATCATTGATTTTTCTAAATCCAATCGACGGAAAATGTAGCTTTGCGAAGCAGTAGTTATCCCACCAATCGCATCTGTGATGCCTACGGTTGGGTCTGCTGCTTCAAAGAATAGTATTGTAGGGAATCATGGGTTCATCGGCAAATTACGACAGTGGTCAAGAAGACCAGACAGACGTCCTGGGAAAGCGGCGGCGACAGTCGCGCATTGATGCTGCCATCAATTGGGGACTCGTGTCTGTCATCGCCCTCGTAGGGTTTTGGATCATCGAGACCGACATCGACCTCTACCAACATGAACGCCTGTTTTTTAAGTTGCTCAGCGATGGCGTGACCGCTGCCGACCACCCCGAAAGCCTCGATATGCAAGAGGGACTGCTGCGCAACAGCCATTTCACAGGCCAAAGCGGGACGGCATTTTTCATTGCCAAGTGGAAGCTGCGTGCACCTAGCTACTTCATCTGCGTCTTGGTACCCTTGGGAATTGCTTTTTTCAGAGGGATTAGCAAGCAGCGCAACCGCTGGAACTGGGCTTATTATTTCTTCTCTGCCCTCTCACTGATCTATATGGTCTATTATTGGGGGCATTACATGACTTATTGGTAGGGTGTTTTGGGGGCTGAGATTTCAATTGGTTCTCGCTTTTGTGCACTGTCCCGACTCGTAGGGATGGGTTCCCAGCAACACGTCCGTGCGCCTTTGGCGCAAAGGCGTAAAACGGGTTCGTCCCGCAAACAGGACGAATCCATTTTGCAACGCAGCTAGAAGCCTGTCCGCCGAAGGAGGATCAAAAAGACAAGTCCTCCCGATTCTAATCGGGATTGGAATTGGAACCTATTGAAAAACCATTCCTAAGACATGATCGCGGCGGCAAGTGAGTCGCCCTTGGCTCCATGGATCAAGAGTTGATGGAAAAAAAACCGCGGGATCGCAGAGGCCGGTTGTCTTGGAAATTCGTTGGCGACATGCTGTGTGGTGAGGGAAAGTCGTAGTGCATCGCTAGGAGATCGGCCATATCAGTGGCTCCCTTTATGGCCTGCGTGGGTAAGGTGCCCGAAGGGAAAAAGCGAATGGTAATTTCTTGGGCTGATTCAAGTGCCAAAAACATACCCTGCCGCATAAAATCAAAAATAGGTTCGGATCATGGAGGTAATTTTGCTCCGATTTTGTGTGCCAATTTTGCTGTCTCCGTCACTAGATTAGTCCAGCATCTAGAATCAAATGCGTTAAAGTACGAGGATCGATCTACGGCAACCTGGCGCTGGCAATCTCGCTGGCACCTAAGGCGATCCTTTGCAACCCGCATCTTGATGAGGAATGCGTCCTTTTTGTTTTTGGTGCCGCATTTCTTTCCGACAGCATCCAAGAGCGGATCGGTTGGATTCTTAGGAATGATTGAAGCTGTTACCTATTGAATTAACGCTAATTTATGAAACTACAATCTACTCTTTTGATTCGGTCGCTTGCATTGCTTTGTTTTTTTTCCTTTTTTTTGAATTGCTGGGCGGGTTCTGGAAAACTGAAATTCATTCATAATTCTCCTGACAGTTCCATCCACAACATAGACCTCACGATCACCTTTGCAAACGGGCAAACCATTTTTTGCGACAACCTTCCATACTTATGGGGAACGGAATATTGGGTTTTGGGTTCAGGGACAGTCATTATCTCCGTGGCGAATGAAACCGCAGGTCCTAATGGAACTCCATTCTATTCACAGGCATTTGCACTGAATTCAGGTGACGTGAAGATTGCGCTGTTGAATGGGATTTATGACACGCAGACCTACCCTGGGATTGGTGCTCTTCATATTGACTTGTTGGATGCAGTAGATAACAATTTGAACGGTGGTCAAAACAATATCATGGTGCACAATGGTGTGCCAGATGCACCGCCCCTCAACTTCACGACTGCCAAGAATCCGCTGGTCACCTTAGGAGATACGCTGGATTTCAGGGATTTTGCACCCAGTTATCAATCACTCGATACCATTGACTCGCTGATCAAAGTGTGGGATACTACATTGATCGACTTCAACCGCACCTACGTTTTTCCAAGTCGCTCATGGAATGTCGATGGGCGAGATGGACTCATTTTTTCAACAGGATTTGTTGATCCCACGAGGACCGTGGCCGATCCAGAATTTCATTTGTACTATGCCTCTTACTCCGTGGGATATGCGCTTCCTTTAATCGAAATTAGGAACGATGCTCCGATTTGGATTCAGGACAAATATAGTACTCGGGTATGGTTTGGGGAGATTGATACGTTTGTTTGTGTTCCAAACAGCTATCATTGGGTGTTTTATGGCACCGATGGCACTACTATTTTGGATAGGGATTCGACATGTAATCCTGTGTATCAATATCCAGATACTGGTAGCTATCCATTTTCTGTGACGGTGAATGGACAAACAACCTACTCGGATACGGCAGAGGTGCCATGTGCCGTTCCAGAAGTTCATTTTGAATCTGAAACAAATATCCAAGGAGCTGTTGAAATCCAAAACCTAACACAAGCAGACCCGTCTTGGGCCACGGTTTCCGGACCAATTAGTTATGCATGGGCCATCGGCCCCAATACTAGTACCCTTAGTTCGCCAACAATTGGTCCGCTACCTGATAGTTGTAGCCCGTGGAGTCTGTCCTTAACTGCAACAACCGCCTACCAGTGCACTTCTTATCAACTGAGCATTGCAAGGTATGGTTATGTGCCAGACAAACCCAAAAGGATGCAGCACTGTACTTGTTCTCCAGGGCATACCCCGATCGAATGGACACGTCCTAGGACTAACTACCAATTCTTAGCAGATGCCCAAAACCCTAATAGCATCGATGATAAGATTGACAATCTTTTCCAAAGTTCTGGGAATGACCCAAATTTGAAGTTTGACGTACTTGTTTATTACTATGTCCCAAAAAACAAGGACCATGAAAGCGTGAAAACCGACCTAAGAAATTTCCTCCCTAATTCGCCAGCAATTGGGGGGAGCCCCGATCGATTTTGTACATACCTTACGGCAGTGAATTTTCGGCAGGTCAACATGGACTGGATTAGGTGCTTGCTGGACGCGTCACAAAGTTGCCTTTCGAACCCTTTCGCTACACCTCTGCCAGTAGCCTTCGTGGCCTCTGACATGCCTGTGCCAGCGAATGCAAATTTTGACGCACTCGGAAACGGCGAACATTTCCAAGCGAAGCAAATCATGAATTTCATGGGTCTCAAACCTGGGACCCTAGGAGTAAATATCACGAATTTTGTAGCAGCTGGAGATGCGGTGAGAATCGGCATCATAGGGGCTGGCAGGGCTGAAAGCTTTGCCTCTATTCAAATGAAGAAAACAAGTAGTCCTTCCCCTCTTGACCCTAAGGATGAGAACTACGAATATTATATGAATTTTGCTGGGCCAACATTTTCCAAGGATTGCAATTGGGACAGCCAGATTGCACTGGATGAGCATGGCGGGGGAACTGTAAAGACATCGTTATTGACAACCCAAAACAATGACGATGACGACGACGATGTCAATGACATCGCTAATGGCATCTGTCCATTGTCGGAGTACTTTTTTTTGGATGTGGTTGATGCGACCCAAATGGTAAGACCCTCTGATGTTTTAGAGGCATTTGACTGGGCTATCATGAACAAATCGTCTTCTAGGCCGATAGGCATTTTGATTTGCGACTTTACGATGCAAGATGCCGCCGACGACTTGGAAGCCATATCGGCAATGGTCAATGTTGCCTCGTCTTATGGATTGGCTGTGATTGCCGGAACTGGTAACAATACTGCAGGGCTATGCTCTCCAGGTGCCGCAACACAAGCGATTACTGTGGCATCAGTCGTCTATAAAGACCCTCTCAATCCTAAGCCGATGGGGATGGCATCAACGCAAGTATTAGGCCATGGAAGCATAACTAACGACCCAATTGATCTCAAGCCTAACTTCGCTGCGATTTGCAATGTGAAAGGCGCTAATTTCAAGAACACCATTGATTTCGACATACCCAACGCTAGTGCTGAAGCACCTGCATTTGTTACTGCTGGCTTGGTAGCACTAATTTGCGAGGTGAATCCCTTTCTCAACATTGAAAAACTCAAATGGCTATTGAAAAACTCCGCATCAAACATGCTAGTCTCCGCAACTCCTATACAACAAGGCTATGGTATCGTCGATCCCAACTTTGTGATCGGCCACCTAAAGGGAACACATAAATGCGACTTAGGATTCACGGATTATTACGCCATGAGCCCTAGCATTTCTCATAATTCTTCGGATATCTATACTAGATTACCCAATAGCTACCCGGGGGATCCATTTATCATACAGCCTGGTCAAGGTGTTCACATCAGAGTGGCTATCAGGAACTTTGAATCAGACGCATACAATCCCCTGGATAATCCAGGAACCATTTCCTTACGGCTTCACGGATTTTCCAATAAAACACTTCATCCTTATGATATTGCATTCATTGAAAAGCCTATCCTAAACCCAATTGGCCCCTATGACGCCAATGGCTTTACCGACACCATCGTGATGAATTTTTATTACGATGCTTTGGATGCGATGAATGCTTTTTGCGCGGAGGCAAGCATCAACTGCTTTAGCGATTGCAAGATTACAAACGACATTGCGAAACGTAACGACTATAGGATTTGTGTTGATGGTAATAGACCTATGTTCTATGACATTATGCCACTATTCGGCCCATGTGATTCGGCTGAGATTATTAGGGTTGAGGAAGAGATTCCTCCAGGCAGTGGGCTTCTTTTATCTTCGGATTTTGTACCCAGAATTTATGCATGTGGTGAATATCCATTCCCAATATCCGATAC
>JANORP010000098.1:0-7607 GCA_031415375.1 Bacteroidota bacterium
AGGTCGCCGCCACTTTTTCATACACAGCCCGTCCACCCAAAAGGTGGGCGGGCTTGTCGTTTTGCACCCCGCGCGGCCAAGGGGATGCCGCGCTGCCCGCCAACGGGACGCCTGCACCGGCATCAGCATGCGGCGATTGCCGACATCCTGCCATCCCGGCGAGGGCCTGTTCATCCCCGTCCTCCCCTTTGGCCAGCCCTGGTCCCGGTCTTTGGCCAGTAACCATGAAGGCTGCCTACCATGAAGGCTGCACATCCAATCCGCCATGCGGGTCCTGGAGCCCATGGCTCCCGACTACAACGGAACCAAGAGCCGGTGACCGATCCCGTGTAGGGAGCGGGAGCTCACGAACACAATGCCTGCCAATTTGGCCTTCCTGCACACGTTTGTCCCGAACCCTTTTCCGAGCATCGGGTTGGAAGGTGAAGATTGCCGATCTCAATTATCACTCTCGTACCCAATGAATTGCATTTGCTGGGTGTGCAAAATGTGAAATAGGGGCCTTGGGTTAACACCGCATTCCGGATCACCACTTGGCCATTCCTACCTCAGCACTCTGACCTAGCTATCTAAGAAAGCACATCCACTTCCAAGGAGTTTTAGCTTAACGATCAGAAGGCACTGGATAGATTTTGTCCATGTGGGAAACTTGATGCGATACCGTCGAACTATGGGCTCGTGACAATTGATCGTGATCAGGAGCTTTTTTCTTTGGTACCAGATCATCGAACCCTTTGTTGTTAGTTCCTCAGAAAATTCGGGATTGCTTCTATGAATTTCATAATTGGATGGGTCACAATTCCCTGCAAGCTTCGTTTTGAAGGTTAGCTAGTATGACCTCAACAATGTGTTGGGGCAATGATCGTCATGCTGTTGCAATTTGAATGCGCAGGATATAGTCGTGAGTGCCAAGCGATGGTTGGCAAGTTTGGTGAGTGCATCTAATTCCACGGGCTATATCAATTTCTTAAGATGAGCGCGTTTCGTTGGCAAATTTGCGTGCACAAAAAAGGTGGCCACTCACTGGGAATGGCCACCTTTTTGGGACTCTTCAGGTGCATTACGCTTACTTCACATGCTCGCACAAGATTTCGTAGGCAGTGTCTGACATGAAAGCTTGATGCGATCTGCCGTAGCTGCCGCCATTGTAGTCTTGCTGGATGTTGTAGTCATGAACAATACATTTCCCGTCTTCCTCGTGCTCTACGACACGAGCAAAGTAGCGGCGGTTCAATATGGCTCCCGTTGCTTCATTCCGAATGATCTGCCAGTCCGTCGAAACGAGGTTGACTTTGATTACGTCGGTGCCCCAACCCGAGGCTTGAAAGATTGACTTGAATTCAGCTTCCAAAGTTGCATCACGATGACTGGCTGGCGCGAGTCTTACGGCGCTCACTTCTGCTGCATTTTTGCTTTCAGCTTTTTTGATCCATGTTTGCAGATCACCTGTCTCTGCACGCAAAGCATTCACCGACTGGGCGGCTTGCTGCACCACAGCGGATTGGGGGAAAAGCTTAGCTTGGGCTGTCCACAAATCCACCAATTGGACCATTTGAAAATAGTCTCTCACTGCTGAACCTTGGGAATTGTTGAAACTGTAGTCTGCACCCAACTTCGCAACTTTAGATTGCAAAAATCCTGCATCTTCAACGGCCCTTTTCAATGGATTGGCTGGAGGATCGACAGCAAGCCCTTTGCCACGTTGGCCGAGTTCGCTGTTTACAAACGCGTTGAACTTATCACGTATCGCAACGCATTTCTTTTCTGCTGCTGCGATTTCGTCGGTAGAGAAGCTAGATTGGTCTCTCCATGTCAAGGAATTGCCTCGATCCAGAAAGATGCTCATGTACTTGCTGTTGAGTTCGCTGTCGGTGGAACCGCCAGTCGAGGCGCCTCCACTAGCACCAGCATTCCCAGCATTGTCACTCGCAGGGCTCTTCGTACCTTGAGCGGCTTTGAAATCTGCGATTTGTTTCTCGTAGGCACTCGCATCAAAATTGGGTGAATTCTTTTTGAGTGTAGCAAGGCTAGCCTCTGCGCCATAAAGTGGGCTGTCGCGCATGTATCCCACAGGTGCAGCAGCCACTTTTGTCAGATATGATTCCACGTTTTCGCGATCTTCGGCAAGCCGTTTTGCAGCAGATGCGCTTGCGTCCGCTTCCGTAAATGGCCTCAGGGCTGCTTCATGCTTCGACACATCATAGGTCGGTGCATATTTTTTGAGTTGCTTGAGGTTGGTTTGTGCCTGCATCACAGAGTTTTGGAAAGCCCCCTTTGCTGCCACGGGGTCGGTGACCTTTAGCTTTTCGATGTATTGCCAAAAACTCTTTTCATAACCCGCAGCATTGCTAGGGAGCTGTGAAAAGGCTGTGATGGCCATGATGAAGGTCAGCAGAAAGAATGTACACAGTTTTCTCATTGTCTTACGTTCAAATAGAGTGGAAATGCAATTGGGTGACTATCATTGGAAGGGTAGTAGCTTCGTTTATGATCCGAAATGTGAATGCGCTGCATCGATTTCTCAAACTGAATTTTCGTGATTATCCTACAATAATCAAGCCAATTCAATTGGTGCGAGTAATCGAATACATGTATGCCACCAAGGCATTATGGCTCACCTGATCAACGTCACGCTACCTTCTTTTTCGAGGAATTGGCCATTGTAACCTTTGACTTTCACGCGATAGACATAGACGCCTTCTGGAACCGCAATGCCTTCAAGATTGCCGTCCCAGCCTTCACGCACATTTTCGCTGCTATACAGCAATTTGCCCCAGCGGTCATAGATATCGAGCTTAAAGGTCTCCACAAATTCGCCAGCGGACGAAAACAGATCATTAAGGCCGTCGCCATTGGGGGTAAAGCCTGTAGGCATAAAGAGGGTCGGTGGGAAATTGACACAAATTTCGTTGGATAGGGACGCGTCTGCACAGCCGTTGCCGTCTGAGATGGCGTGTACACGGTAGCAAAGCCTGGCAGCGGAGGCTTCCAGATCCACGATGCTCAATGTGTTCGGCGTTGTAGTTTGCCAAGGTGCGGCTGGAAATCCCCCTAGAATGGGTGCACCACGCCATATATCGTAGCGCAACGGGCCTACACCCCAACCAACAAACGCTGTCCAATTGATTTCCGAGGTATATTCAACAGGGTTGGCATCGAGCAAAATCGTACAGATTTGTTCCGACAACAGGGACTCCGAACCGCAACGATCGACCACCGACATTTGATAACAGTAGCTATGGTCATCTGCGAGTATGCCCGCAT
Organism: Bacteroidota bacterium; assembly: GCA_031415375.1. Classification (GTDB taxonomy): domain Bacteria; phylum Bacteroidota; class Bacteroidia; order J057; family JADKCL01; genus JADKCL01. The sequence continues at coordinate 3,265 of JANORP010000098.1, forward strand.
CCACATAAGACGTCTGGCTCAGGTTAAACAGGCTGTCAAGCACCACGAATCCTGCCTCGTCGTCGCGCCGGCGGTACACGACAAAGCCCACAACATCGCTTTCCACTTGTGCCTGCCAGCTGATCGTGATGGAGGCATCGTCGGTATCGACGGAGGCATTGCAAAATGTGAGTGCCGATGGTGGATTCTCGGTATGCCTCACCTGCACAGTGTCATACACAGTATTGGAGGTGCGGCAATCAAAGGTATCGCGGCCAGACATCACGATCAGGAATTCCTGATCCGAGAGCGTACAAGGCACGGTCCAGCAGATCGTGCCTTCCAACAAGCTATCTTGTTGCGCTGTGAATGTGAGTACAGGGGGAGTACCATTGAATTGGACACCGTTGGAATACAAGACCTTGATCGTGTAAGCGACGTGTGTAGGTGACACCGTATCGACAAGCTGGAAATTGAAACAGAAATTCTCGTCATCGGCCACCTCTAGCACGCTGTTGCCAGGATTGTTGGGACCCAAGTCATGGCTGATGAGTGGCACAGGTTTGAAGGGTTCATCTACCCTCACGTAGATGGTATCTGAATCATAGTTGTGCAGGTTGCAGGCATTTTCCTGATCCCCACGCACCACAATCATGATGAGCTGATCGACACTGGGGCAGCCTGGTGTCCAGCAAATTTCACCTGCGATGCTGTCTGCGCTGCCAAACACCGAATACGTCACTGGATTGTTCAGAATCGGCACGCCAGATTGGTCATAGACCGTCACGTCAAAGGTTACTCCTTGGCCTACGCCATTGGAAGTGTCTTCCACACTAAATTGGAAGCAAAAATTTTCAAATACGTTGGCGAGGATGGTGTCGCCGACCGTAGGGTTCTGGAATATATCACTGTTGAGCAACGGTGTTGGATTGTAGGGCAGCTCGACCCGCAAGTAGATCGTGTCGTGGCTCGTATTATTGGGTGGGCAGCGGCTGTCGTCAATCGCATTGATCACAAACATATAGGTGCGGCCGTAGTTGCAAAATGTCTCCCAACACACCTGCCCAAACAAGGTGTCGCCGACAATCGTGGTCGTCACACTATGTACTTGGCCGAGCATATTGCCCGAGGTATCTTGCAACAATGCCTGTCCTATGAGGCTGCCTCCACCAGCGGTATCCACGACGATGAAGTCAAAACAGAAGTTTTGCTGCACGTCGAGCACGATGGTATCGCCATTCATCGGCAAGGAACCTGGATCGATGGCGACCAAGGGCGGCACCGATACAGGAGGTATGATCCTTACCCAGACCGTGTCAAAGACGATATTGTAATTAGGGCAATCGTTCACATCGCGTGCACTGATGATCATGGGCACCAAGTTGCCGCCGTAGGCGCAGGAAGGTTCCCAGCAAATCGTCCCCGTGACCGGTGGATTGGGGCCGCTCACTTGGATGGTCGCGTAGGGCGGCGGGAAACCCCCATTGCCTCCAAAGCTCACACTCAGGGGTGTGACGGCGATTTGGCTAGGAGCAAGGGCATCGCTGATGTTAAACGTGTAGCAGAACGATTGGCCAGCCTCCACGATGATCGTGTCGCCATTGGTATTGAGACCACTGAGGTCGTGCGTGAGCACAGGCGGGGGACCCTGCGGAATGCAGGTGATGACGTGGAATTGAAAATCACGCTTGTTTTCGCTCAGGAGGTTACCGTTGCGGTATTCCTTGACAGATATCGCGACCACATAAATGCCAGTCGCTGCAGGGAAAGCTTCCATATACCCGGTGCTGGGGTTGATTGTCGCAAAGCCTCCCGGACCAAAAGGGTTGAGGGCACTGAAGCCAGCGGCATAAGTCACGCTTTGGTAAGGGGGCGGCCCCATCACGTTTAAGGCATTGAGTTGCGGGCCCAATAGGCTACCACAATTGGGTTGGTTGTTGCCGGTGCCGAGCCCCGCGAAGTTGGTGCCCGTATAGGGAGTCGAAATTGAATAGACCAAGCTGTCGCCATCGACATCGGTCGCCGAGTAGTCAAAATAATAGGGTTCATTGGCACACAGGAAGATCGATGGAGTGTTGTTGAACACCGGCATCGAATTGCAACTCGCGAGCGAGGAACTCGGCACGTGGGCCAAAAAGGTGATGCCTTCACACTCAGGTGCGAGCAGATTGCTGATCACATTGTTGCGGCAGCAACGCGTCCATCCGATGTTGTAGCCAGCCAGTAGCGGCGGCAACTGTACATTCAACTGATAGGTACCCTCTTGCACACAGATGTCGTATGGGGTGCCCACACAGGCATTCCAGTTTTCAGGAATGAGCTCAGGCGTCGAGGATGGCACCGGGATATTATAAGTGCCATAGACACTGCCGTCCCCTCTGAAAATATAAAGGATGAGCGGATCGTCATAAGCAGCCGTCCCATTCAGGCAGTCGCGGTACATCTTGAGCCTGATGCGGTAATTGTTGTTGCCCGAGCAACTATAGACCAGCTCTGCCCCAGCAATATGCGTTGCATGGACCGCATCGGCAGCCACCAACATGAGCAAGGCAAGCAGGAATATGATATTTTTCTTCATCTTAAAACCCACTTTGGGGCAACAAACTGCGCAAAATCGATGCCATAAGTACGCCAGAGGCTCTGCATCATGGATAATTCAGAGGTTCCAGCACCACAAAATCTGAAACAGTCCAGACCACGGCTTTGTTTCCGACGTGACAATAAACGACTGCACCTTTGTCAAAGTCTTCGGGCAAGTCACTCGGCGGATTGTCAAAGGGCTTCACTACGACAGGGCGACCTTCTCCACGCGGATTGGGTTGCCCTGGATGCACTTCTGCAAATTCCAGCGTAAATGTTGTTACGCCTTTGGGGGCGAGATGGTTGCGCATGCCATTGGGCGCACCTTTGTACATCACGCGGTATTCAGGTAGCCAGCCCCGTTCGCGGTCGCCTAGCCAGACCTTGTCGATCATCACCTCCAACCCAGCAGATTTGGACACGGTGACCTTGTAGTTTTTGCCGCCACCAGATCCTGCGGCACCACCATGCCAGACCTGTGACGTCGATTGCTCGACCTTGGCAGTGCCGGCGCAGCCTGCTAGCATGGCTACAACCAACAGCACGATCCCGATCACCTTCTTCCTTTTGTGTACCATTCGTTTTGACCTTGACGGTATTCCAAGCAAATTTGCGAAATTCCCCCGCCATTTCTAAGTAGTTTTCCGCAAATTCGAGGATACCGTTTGCCACACGACATTATGAAAAAAATCATCTCCTTGCTTCTCTGGGTCGCCTGTGTTTGCAACTTGGCAGCTCAGTCCCAGGCAGGTACGGCCAACTATTGGGTATTTTTTACAGATAAGCCATCCATAGTCTCTCCGAAGGCCGACTTTGCCCCACAGGCCCTCGCTAGGCGCAGTCAGATGGGAATTGCCTTTCCGACCATGGAAGACTACCCTGTCGATCCCACTTACCAATCTGCGGTCGCCCAAATCGTGAGCGCCCAGCGCCATTCATTGCGCTGGTTCAATGCCATGACTGTGACCGCGACGCCCAGCCAAATGGCGGCCGTGGCAAATTTACCCTTTGTGCAAGCTGTCGCTCCCATGCAAGTTTGGGTGGGCACTCTGGCGGATGATGAGGTCGCCGACGATTTGGCCATCGCCTCGGGAGACAGCACGATGTTGCACACGCTGTTTACCAATCAGCGAGAGCTCGTGCATTTACAGGCTTTGGAGGATGCGGGCCTCACAGGCAAGGGAATGCGCATCGCGGTTTTTGACGCAGGTTTCTCAGGAACGGATACGCATATTGCCTTTGAGCATTTGCGCAAAAATGGCCAGATCAAGGCCACCAAGGATTTTGTCGGTGGCGACGACAAGGTCTATGCCCATAGCAACCACGGCACCGCAGTGCTCAGTTGCATCGCGGGCTACTACGAAGGCAAGCGCATCGGTGCAGCCGTCGATGCAGAGTTTCTGCTCGCCCGCACCGAGCGCAACCTCCGCGAACCCGTGAGCGAAGAAGACAATTGGATGGCTGCCATGGAGTGGGCCGACCTCAATGGTGCCGACATTATCAGCAGTTCGCTCGGTTATACCAAGGCGCGCTATACCTATGCCGACATGACAGGGAGCAAGACCCTCGTCTCGCGTGCAGCAGCGATGGCTGTGCGCAAGGGCATGCTCGTCGTGAACAGTGCCGGCAACGAGGGGCGTAGCGATTTCCACTACCTCGGTGCGCCTGCAGATGCCGACTCCGTGCTCACAGTCGGCGGTTCCTACCCCATGTTTGCCTACCGCATGCCTTTTTCCTCCTTTGGCCCCAATGCACGTGGCGTCTTGAAGCCTGAAATCTCTGGG
>JANORP010000099.1:0-2015 GCA_031415375.1 Bacteroidota bacterium
ATTCAATAAAATCATAAAGTAGTTAAGGGAATTCGGCAAATTTGATATGTAACTTTGGGAAAAATATTGGCTGATAAAGAGATTCCTTCAAAAGAACTCTAATTATTAACTGTTTCTATCATCGGGAATCCGACTGTATATTTAAAACAAAGCAAACAGATTAGAGTCATTGACTTGATTACTGTTTGTGATTTCTGCTCAGGTGAGGATGGATAAAAGAGAGGAGAGGAAAAGGAAAATGAAGATTATTTAACTAACAACAAATATTTTATTTTATATAGTGCTCTGAATGTCAAAGTGAGTTTATCATAATCGGACAAGTCGGTTGTTCAAATATTAACAATCAATTTAATTTTTAGGTGAAGAAATTCAAATAAGCGCGAGTCAACAGCGGGAGTAACTATGACTCTCTTAAGGCAAGTTTCTTAAAAATAACCTTTTTTTTTTTTAAGAAACCAATTATTCTAATCACTTTTTTTTTAAAAATCTTTCACAGGTAGCCAAATGCCTCGTCATTTAATTGGTGACGTGCATGAATGGATTAACGCGATTCCTATTGTCCCTAACTACGTTTTAGCGAACCAGCAGCAAAGGTAAGAAAAAAAAAAGAAAAAAAAAAAGAAAAAAAATTGGAAAATATTTAATTAATATTTTTTTAATTTTTTTTTAGGGAACGGACTTTGAAAACACAGCGGGGAAAGAAGACCCTGTCGAGCTTGACTCTATGTGTGATTTTGTAGAATAAAACATCGAGTGTAGTCTACGAGGGAGATTAATAAAATAATCGACACTGAAAAACCTCGATCGTTGTATTTATTTTGCTTAAATAATTGAAAAAGAAGGAAGCAACGAGTTGGGACTAGTTTCAAACTTTTGTTTCTATTCAAGATTAAGAATTTTCTTATCATTCAATCAGTTTTTGATGTATTTGAAGAATTTGTATTGTTTTTACAATTTAGAGGTTCAAAATTAAAGCTGGTAAAGAAAGCAAAGAGTAAAATCATTGTTTTTTCAGTTTTTCAATTTTGCCATTAAATCTTTCTTTTCAAATCATTTATTCAAGAATTGAGATAGAAATTCACTTTTGTTATTAACATGAATCAACTTGGGAGTTTGGCTGGGGCGGCACATTTGTTAAATTATAACGCAAGTGTACCAAGTGGAGCTCAGATTCGACAGAAACGAATCGTAGAATATAAGGGTAAAAGCTCTATTGATTTTAATATTCAGTATCTATTGAAACTTTGAAAGAATGTCCTTGCGATCCTTTGGAATTGTAAAATAATATTTTTGTCTTATGCCAGAGGTGTCAGAAAAGTTACCACAGGGATAACTGGCTTGTAGCTGTAGAGAGTCCATATCGACATAGCTTTTTGATTCTTCGATGTCGGCTCTTCCTATTCTTTTGTTGCAGAAGACAAAACGGATATGATTGTTCACCATTCAAAAGGGAACGTGAGCTGGGTTTAGACCGTTGCGAAACAGGTTAGTTTTATCCTACTGTGACTAATGAAAATGAGATTATCTTTCTTTGTAAAGATGAAATAGTATGAATTTTTTAAGAGTTATAGGATTTAGTACGAGAGGAACAACCCTTTCAAGCTTCTGATAAAAGATTGTGTTGACAAACACGAGATCTGATGTTACGCTTGCCGAGATAATAGCTGAACGCCTCTAAGCAAGAATCTCGACTTGAGAAAAAATTGAGTGAATGTGAATGAGATATGAGTTTGAAAGAACAATCTTGTTTAAAGACTTTAATTTGATAAATTATTCTTTTTAAAAGGGAAAAATAAACTGAGCGATCAGTTTAAAACCAAGTTGTTGATTTATTTTTTCAATATCGTGCCAATTGAAGCATTATTGAATAATGAATACTAAATACAAATTCAAAGAAAAATCAAGTTGAAAAGTCGAAAAGTTAAAAGTTGAAAGATTTTTAATTGAGACCAAGAATACACGATTCTAATAATCGACATTCGGCTGTGAATCATAGAGAAATTTAATATTTCGAT
>JANORP010000100.1:0-19870 GCA_031415375.1 Bacteroidota bacterium
GTCGTTTTTATTTTTCTGGCTGCCGGCCTTATTTACTTGATCTTGGAATGGTTGGTTTTTTGACGCTCGACCAAGGTAAAAGGAATCACCTATGTTTATTCTTCATCGGCAAAGCTTATATTTGAATCAATGAAAAGGATCGTCAACATCGCTTTGCTGCTGCTATTGTGTGCATCTGTTGCTGCACAGCAACCTGCACAAAAACCTTTGCGCTTGGGTATTGGCCTCATGGGAACATCTTATGTGGGTGACCTGAACACGCAGGGTGGAGCTTGGGAGCGATTTTCTCCCGGGGCCTGCCTCTCCCTGCAATTTGCCTCAGACCACCTACTGTCTCCGCAACTCAATGCTGGCTTTGGACGATTTGTCGCGCAGAATCGCGATCTGCAAGCTGTGGAAGGAGTGCAACCCAATACGTTTGTACAGACGCCGTTTTTCTTTGTCGATTTGCGACTCAAAGCCCGTTTCCTAAGAGAAGCAATGGTGCATCCCTATCTGAGCGCCGGCATCGGCTTGCTAGGCTACACCCCCAAAGATGCTGATGGCAACAATCTCATCGACAATTTTGCAACCCGCCAAGACGGGGAAACATTTGGGTCCATGACAGCAGGATTGCCCTTGAGTGCTGGAGCCGAGCTGCGGGTAAGTCCCATTCTCATGGTCGGGCTTGAATATACCTATCGCATCACCACGAGCGACTATCTCGACAACATCGGCTTGGTCGGCCTGAGAGATGGCAAAGACAAGCTCCAGGCATTGCTGCTCACATTGTATGTGACCTTTGATCCCGATGCAGCCCGCAGCAATGGTGTGTTGCGGGGACGTGACCGCAATTGAGGCTCATTTGCTGGTCGAGGCTGCATAAGCCTCCAGCAAATCACTCATTTTATTGTAAAACGCTTCGCCAAATTTGCGGGTGAGCGGGGCCTTCAAAAATTTGTACAATGGCACCTTGAGCGACACGCCGAGTTTGCAGGCGGGCGCACAGATGCTCCAGCGGTCATAGTTGATGGCCTCCATCTCCATGATGCGCATGTTTTTCAAGCGCACGGGGTAGAGATGGCAACTGATGGGTTTTGGGAATGCAATCTTGCCATCGTTCCAAGCCATCTCGATGCCACAGAGTGCCTTGCTGTCTTTGAAAACCACGTAGGCGCACTCTTTGCCTTGCACCAATGTGGTGGTTGCGTGGCCGTCCTCGTCGATCACGTATGTGCCCTGCTCGGCGATTGCTCTCTTGGAGCCTTCGCTCAGGTAGGGCATGACCTCGGGATAAATCGCATCTAGGGTGGGTAACTCGTCGGCGTCGAGCGGCGCGCCGATGTCGCCCTCCACACAACATGCACCTTTGCAGGCATTGAGGTCGCAGACAAAGTGTATGCGCAGCAGGTCTTCACTGACCAGTTTGTCGTCGATGGCGATCATGGAGTCATAAATTGTATCGTGGGAAGGATGGGCAAGTCGATGAACTCACCCCTGAAATCGGGCACATGGATCAATATGGGGCGGCTGCCAATTGTGACTTGAAATCGCTGGGGATCGATGCCCAGCGCGATGGCACCGTTGAGGGTTGCCCAGCGGAGCAGGGTCGCTGTCGGAATGGCGTTGTGAATTTGGAGCGATGTGGCCTCTGCCCAGATATTGAGGCTACGGTTGCCCGCGAGGCTGTCGGTGCCTAGGCAGATGCGGTCTGGATAGGCCAGAAACAGCTTGCCGTCGGGTTGGGTGTCGTGGATGAATGCATTGGCCAATGGGCAGAGCACAATGTAGGTGCGTTGCCATCCTTGCATGATGTGTGTGAGTTCCTCGGGGAGCATCTCGGTGGCATGCACGAGCAGGGTGTTGCAGTTGTGTGGCACAGCCTCCATCACAAAATGGGCCGCACTCTTGTAAGTATGCGCCTGAAAGACAGCCCCGATGCCTCTGATGAAGTCCATCAATGGCCCTTCCAAATCCTCAAACAATTGTCGCTCCTCTGCCGATTCCAGGAGGTGGATGCTTTGCGGCCATTCGCGCCGCTGTGCATACTGGAGGAGTTTGTCGCGCAGCGCGACCGACATGCTGTAAGGCGCGTGTAGGGTGATCGAGGTGTTGCGCCCAAAAGCTTTGAGCATCTCCAAGCCCTGGAAGAAAATCTCCTCGGCCATATTGGGATTCAATCCAAACAGCTCGATGAAATTGTGAAAGACAAACTCTGGATGCGCTTGCTTGATCGGAAGGCTACTCAGGCCATTGCATATATCGCCGATGGCGGCAATGCCGCCGCGCCGCATTTCTGCAAGTGCTGCCTCCATCGCCTCATCACGTTGCGCGTCGCTGAACTGGTCCCTGATCGGTTGCAATGCATGCACAAATCCAGCCATGCCAGTATGAGGAGGGATCATGCCGCGCAGGTGCGAGAGTTCTAGGTGGCAGTGTGCATTGACGAATGCAGGCGAGACCAAGCCTGAGCTGTAAGTCGCAGCGGCATCCATACCAGGCGTGATCTGCGTCACCACGCCAGCATCATCCAGCCATACCGTTTGCCATTCCAGCAATTCGGTTCCCGTAAACAGCCACTCACAAGCAAAACCTCGCATGGCACAAAGATATCAGGATTTGCAGGATTTTGGACTTGGGTACGTCGCGGGTAGATTTCTACGTGATTTAGAGGCTAGTGAAGGTTCGTTCTTAGACAATGTGGACATCGTCCCACTGGATCCAAAAACAAAAAACCCGCTTTGCAGCGGGTTCTCGGTTATTTCAAAGCGGTCAGAAACCGTCATCGTCATCGAGGTCGTCAAGATCAAGGTCATCGTCGAAGTCGTCGGTGCCATCGAGCAAGTCACTGTCATCGTCGGCCGGATCGTCTAGATTGATGTCGTCCCAGTTCTCGTCGTCTTTCAAGAGGTCCTCAAAATCGTCGTCGTCTTCCAAGAGGTCGCCGAGGTCATCGTCGATCAAGTCATCCTTGACAACCGTGGCGGTTTTGGTGGTTGTGGCACCCTCGCCGCGCATGGCGATCGGTTGCGACACTGGCTGCTTGGCAGGTGTGGCAGCGACGGTCGCTGGGCTGGGCTTGACAGCTACAGGAGCTGCAATTGGCTTGGAGGCGACCGGCGTTGCTGCAATAGGTTTCACGACAGCGGTAGCTGGCTTAGGAGCGGCAACAATTGCGCTTGCGGTCGGTTGCGATGCAATCGGCTGTGGTGCTGCGGCCATGCTGGTTTTGCCAACTGGCTTGCCTTCCAAGCTATAACGCATGCGATCTTGGGTGACGCCGTTGGCGACCTGTACCTCGTAAAATTTCTGGTTGGTGCGATCAATGACCTTGTAGGCATATTGCACATTGCCTTTTGGGTAGGCGGCATTGATCGAGCTGTTGATTGTCGCTGGAAAGGAGGCAATGTTGGAAAGGCTCTTCTTTTGCTGGAGAAGGCCAGCTTGGTCATAGCAATAGACCATCTTCTGTCCTTCCTTGGCCCATGTAGCTTCCCAAGTGTTGTTGGGACCTGCAAGCCATGTGGCTGCAGCACCGCCACTTGAGGCTTGGAAGGCCTTTAATGCATTCGCATTCACTGCTTGTGCATGCAACATGCCCATGGCCAAGCCAACGAACAATACTGAACTCAGGATCAATTTTCCTAGGCGAACGACCATCCTGTATTTCATTTTTTGTAAAGCAGGAGGTGATATAAGTGTCCTCCTGATGATAAAAATACGATTTTTTTCTTTCCACAAAAGAAATCCACACAAAGTTTATGGATTCAGGAAGAATTTTTCATCGGGCGCTTTCCGCTATCGGTAAATAGTGGAAATTCGGAGGAATGAATTTTGGCAAACTCCATGAGCTGTCCAAGGTGGATTTTACCCTGCCACCTGACCACGTGCGCACAAGCAAGGTGCTTGCTCGCAACGTGAAACGACCTGATTTTCAGCAAAATGTATATCTTGGTGCGACTGGTTGGAGCAACCAGGAATGGAGGGGCATATATTACCCGGCAAAAGCGAAGCCGACGGAATATTTGTACCATTATAGCCGCATTTTCAACACGATCGAATTCAATACGACGCACTACCGCATCCCTGACCTCGATTTGGTACAGCGTTGGCACGATCAGGCGGGGCCTGGTTTTTCGTTTTGTCCCAAGGTGCCCCAGGAGATCAGTCACCGTGCGCGGCTACAGGCCGAGGAGCCGACCTTGCGTTTCGCCGAGGTCATGGCAGGTCTGGGTGACAAGCTTGGACCCAGTTTCATACAGCTTCCAGATCACCATGGTCCACAAGGCGAGGATCTGGTGCAGCGGTTTTTGAAACTTTGGCCACAAGGATCGTCGCTACATTGGGAGTTGCGGCATCCTGATTGGTTCACTGCCGACGGCGGCCTTGCTGGCGAAGGCTTTGATGCCATGGAGGCTGCTGGCCACGGCACCGTCATCACCGACGTGGCTGGGCGCCGCGATGTCTTGCACATGCAACTTACCACGCCTGTGCTCATGCTGCGTTTTGTGGGCAATGGCTTGCATCCCAGCGACTATGTGCGCAGCGATGCCTGGATTGCACGCATCGCGGATTGGTGGCAACGTGGCTTGCAAGCAGCCTATATCTTCATTCATCAACCCGAGATGGAAAAGGTGCCGCCATTTGTCGGCTATTGGGCGCGCGGCCTGAATGCAGCCATCGGTACCAAGTTGTGTGACCCCCAGCCGGCGTCGCTGTACAAGGGCGTGCAGGGGACGCTTTTCTAGACCAAAATCTATTTGTTTGTCATGAATACACCTTCAGAAGATTCGATCCGCAGCGAAGAAAGCGCAGTGCGACGTCTCAGTGACCGCGGGCACTATGACCGTGCCACCATCGATTCGATCCTTGATGCACAGTTGATGTGCCAGATCGGCTTTGAATGGCAAGGTCGTGTGCATGTGATCCCGACCTTGTATGGTCGCGATGGCGACCGCGTGCTTTTTCATGGCGCTGCCATGAGCCGCATGCTGGAGGCAGCACAACAAGGCCCCGAGATTTGCTTCAGCGTGACCTTGCTCGATGCCTTGGTGCTGGCACGATCGGCATTTCACCACAGCGCCAATTATAGAAGTGTCGTGCTCTACGGCCGACCCTACCTTATTGAGGGCGATGCCGCCAAAAATGAGGCCTTGCGCAAGATTTCAGAGCACTTCTTGCCCGGGCGATGGGATGAATGCCGCGCTCCCAATGCTGGCGAACTCAAAGCTACCACCGTCCTAGCACTCGACATCGTGGAAGGTGCTGCCAAGATGCGTACCCATGGAGCCAAAGACGATCCCCGGGACTTGGATTTGGATCATTGGGCGGGGCTGTTGCCGATCACGATTGTTGCTGGCACACCCGTACCAAGCGAGGATTTAAAGGTAGGGGTATCGATGCCCGAGAGCCTGTCTCACCTGGATGCGTTGCCATTTGTGGGCAAGCAGTCGGCTCAATAATTGTTTTTGAACCGTTGCCTGGTCTTGGCTTTGTGGTAGCCGTAGCGGCTGTGAAACAGCTCCCATCGCACCGCTGCAATGGGCTCGATCGTCACGCTGCGAATAGGGAGCCAAGTAAAGCCAAGCCCCGAAAAATAGTCGCGCTCGCCAAGTGGCGGGGCGCTGCTCCAGAATGGGTGGCCGATGCGCAACCCAAAATCAACCAAAAATCGCTGGTAGATTGTCTTGCGGCGCAGAGGATTCCAAGTATAGCCAATGTTGAGCGCAAAACTCATGACGTCGATTTGCTGTGTGACCAGCGTTGCAGGCTCGGTGGCTGTGGCGCATGCATTGATGTGGGCGCTTTCATTTTGGCGGCTGTAGATGAGGTCTGCACCCCAAAAGACATGGTTGCTGTGATGGTCGGTTGTGAGGCCATTGCGCAGACCGAGGCGCATGTGCCAACCGCCATTTTTGAATTGGCGAAGGCACTCTGCTTCGCGCCGGGCAAAGTACATCGGCCCGTGGACGGTATAGCCGCCACTGAGTGAGATGGCGATCCAGTCTTCATTTTTGGGATAATAAAGTGCTCCAAGATCGACAGTGCGGCCTAGAACACCGCCGACATTGGGGCCGACGAATAGTTGGGCGGGCAGTGCGCCCGCCAAGGTCCCGAGCATCCCAATTGCGACAATGAGGTTTTTGAGCAAACGCATTCTAGGGTAAAGATAAGGATTTGGTATCGGTTGGCAAGGTCTATGCCTTGATCGGCGTGACGCAATTTCCCGACCTGGTCCTTGGCCGTTCCCAGAGCAAACATGTGGGCCTGCAAAGGATATTTTTCCTTCCAATAGGATCGCCCATACTACTAATTTAGGCTGCTATGATCGCTCGATCGTCCACAAGCAAAATTCTTGGATGGCCAACGAACAAATTATGTGCTCCGATATCAGAATCTGAAATACACCTGGCTTGTTGCAACAGACCTCAACAGCAAAAGAGCCAACAGGTGGATGCACTCCAAACCTATGGCTGCTGGTGAAAAAAATGGTCGATCTAGCCTAGCTGACCAATAATTCTGCGTGGGGAGCTTCCCTTTGCTCAAACTTGTCGATCGCGCGGTGCATGACCCAAAACCAGAGTGGCGGCACGGTCGCCAATACCAACATGCCGGGATAGCCCGTTGGCATCTGTGGACTGCCGTCCATGTGGCGAAGATTTTGGTATTTGCGAGCGGCACGGTAGTGGTGGTCGCTGTGGCGGCTCAATTCAAATAACAGCAATCGACCGATGAGGTGGTCTGAATTCCAGGAATGCTGATGTGTCACTGCTTCATAAACGCCCGAGGCCGAGCGCTTGCGCTGCAAGCCATAGTGCTCGATGTAATTCACAGCCTCCAGCAACAAAAATCCGGAGACCGCCGCTGTCACAAACCCAGCGAGGACAAACCAGCCCAAGGTGAGGCCGATCGCGATGAGCAGTGTTGCTTGGATCAGTTGGAATTGCAACATTTCATTTTGCAAGGACCAGGCAGGCTTGCCAAGTTTGCGCAAGCGTTTATTTTCCAAGTCCCAGGCACCCCAATAGGAGCCCCATACAGAACGCCAGACAAATGTGTATAGGAGCTCGCCACGACGGGAACTTGCAGGATCCTCAGGGGTGGAGACATTTTTGTGGTGGCCGCGGTTGTGCTCGATGTAAAAATGCATGTAGAGCGATGAGAGGAGCAATATCTTGGCCATGAGTTGCTCATACCAAGTGCTGCGGTGCCCCAACTCATGCGCGACATTGATGCCCATGACCCCGCAGCCGATGCCTGTGGACCAAACTTTGCCGATGACTTCGCTGGTGCTGAGGCTGTCATCGGTGAGGCGCCAACACAGCAGGGAGACGAGTCCCACTTGCACTGGTACAATGAGGTAGAGCTGAATGTCATAAGCGCGATCGGCCTTGACCATCTCTTGCTCAGCGGCGCTGAGATTGGCTGGATCTGGCCGCAAGGCCAGCTCCAAAAGCGGCACCAAGACAAAGGCATAGATAGCCAGCGAATAGCTCCAGATGCCGGGTCCTAGCAGCGAAAGCAATCCTGCGCCCACGCCGGTCCAGATAAAAAGGTATTTCAGTGCGCGTATGTGAAGCATGTTTCAACAAGTACAAAATGGCCTTTTGACAATAATACAGAAAAAATCTGAACGATTGATGTTGTAGCTTGTTACTACGCTAGTTGTAAATGTTAAATTTTCGGCATGAAGCATAGGACTCGTGAGTACCAGCTTTTTTTGACTTGCTTGATAGCATGGGGCTGGGCATCGGCACAAATCCCAATCCCCAATGGTGGGTTTGAGAATTGGACGACGCCCCCAGGGACGCAGTACCAAGAGCCAAGTGGCGGCTGGTGGACGTCGCTGAACGCCTTGCGCTCATTGACAGCACCTATCACAGTCGAGAAATCGACCGACGCGCATAGCGGTACGTATTCGGCCAAGCTCACGACAGCGCTATGGGGCACGGTGCTGTTGCCTGGTCTGCTGGTCTCTGGCGAATTTGACATTCAGAATCCGAGCTTTTTGGTGCAGGGGCAACCTTTTGGTGACCTGCCAGGTGCCTTTCAGGGCTGGTACAAATACGCGCCCGTGAACGGTGACAGTGCAGGTATCGCCGCCTTGCTCACGCGCTGGAACGCTGGTGCTGGACGGCGAGATACTGTTGCGGCTGCAGCGGTGGTGATCACAAGCACACAGGCGACATGGACAAGTTTTGACTTGCCATTTTTCTATTTCCAATTTGGGATTCCAGACAGCATTTTGGTGGCCTTGGTATCTAGCGGTGATGGCCAAAATTTCAATGGGCAGCCGGGAAGCACACTTTGGATCGACGATTTGAGCCTGGACTATGGGACAGCTGCGCCCGAGGGCGTGGGCGTGCAAGCAATGCCACAGGTGGGCATACAGGGCCAGGCGGTCACTGTGCGGGTGCCCGTGGATATGGGCGCGAGCCAGTTGAGGTTGCTCGATCTCCAAGGGCGGGAGCTTTCCAAGGCCACGCTGCATGCAGGAAGCCAATCTGTGGAGGTCGATCTGCCGAGTGGCATTTACCTTGTGGAAATCGCCAAGGCAGGCAGGCAGCTCTTCCGGCAGAAAATCATCTACTTCCAGCCATGAGACAGTTGCACTTGACGGCAATGCTGCTATTGCTTTGTGTGGGCCATGCTGTAGGGCAATCTCCTTGGCAGTGGGGACTACGTGCTGGCGTGATGCTGGGCGGGCCGATCCCTGCATCGTCTGATCCCGACAGCAGCAGCGGCAATCTTGCGGTGGGGCCATCGGGAGGGGTCTTTGTGCAGTATGCGGTGTCTGAGCGCTGGCGGATCCAGGCAGGATTGGCCTACGCTTTCAAAGGCGCCACCTACCAGCAGCTATACCGCAACGACACGCTCATGCCGCTCCAGATATTCCCTGGCTTGATCGACACTGTGCCCACCTATTACTATGCCGACGCCAGTGGCAAGATGCAATTGCACTACATAGACCTGCCGATTTTGGTGCAATGGCGGGCCGCCAAAGGTATGTGGGTGCAGTTTGGTCCGTATCTGAGTGGCTTGATCGGTGGCAAAGATGCAGGCAAGGCCAACATCCAAATCGGGGATGGCTTGTTGTTTCCCGACACGACCATCACCTTTGACAACATTCATGAGATACGCAGACTCGACGTGGGCATCTGCCTAGGCGGTAGTTACGAGTTGGAAAATGGCCTTTTTTTCGAGATGCGGGCGCAGCGCAGCTTGCGCGGGCTGTACCGCAAGGGTTTTTTAGCCAGCCAGGGCTTGCCTGAGATCCCGCTTTACCATACGCAGTTTTACCTCGGGCTGGGTTGGCGGTTTTGAGGATAGACGTTCAGGAATGTACGGGCAGTAAGCCCGCATGGATGGTTTTCTCACTGACGCACCATTATCAAATGAAAGGCTTTGCCGCTGTGTACACATTTCAGAATGTACACTCCTGCTGTCAGTTCATTTGCCGCTACCTCAAAGTCACTTTGCACATCGACCGCTGCACCCGACAGTTTCAATAGCTGTGCGCCATCGATGCGCATCAGCTCCAGCTGCCAGTCGGTATCGCCGCCGAGTTGCAGGTGCACGTCGCTTGCGTATGGATTTGGCCATAGCATCGGGGAGGTGATGCCATCTACGCTGTTCCAAACTTCATCACTGGCCGCGAGCGAGCGGTTGCCATTGAGGTCTTTGTGGTAAAGGCTATAGCGCAGCAATCCCGCAGGAGCTTGCAAGTCTTGTGTTTCCATGGTCATCGCATTGCCGATCTGCCATTCTCCCAAATTCAAGCGCTGCCCCTCATGCTCGCGCACCAGCTCAAACTTGCCGCGCACGACAGCATCTGACCAATCCCAGAGGAGTGCGATGTCGCCATGGCTCGTGGGTGCAGCAAAGAGGCCGATGCCGTCGATCGCCAGCGGCCGATTGCTGAGCGCGATGGCAAAATCACTGAATGCCGTGAGTCCCGAGCGGGTGCATACAACTTCGCCGCCGACTTCTGAAAAGCTCACATGCGTGCCAGGATTGGCCCAGATTCCTGCAATGTCGGGACGCTTGACATTGATGTAGCGGGTTGCGCCGCCATTGGTGTAGCCGCGCTCTCGGAGGGTGATGTCATAGGAACCATTAAATGCCGCATCGGGCGCCAAGGTCCAGATGCCCGCATTCAAAATGGTGTCGTAGATATAACCCGCCTCGACGATATTGGGGGCCACGCCGCCGATGAGGGGATTGAAGAAACCAGCGATCACACTGAACCCAGAGGGGTTGGTAAGACTCAGGCTTGCCAACTCGTAAAATGCGGCAGTGCCCAAGGGGAAATCATAGGTGCGCGTGCCGGGGCCGGGTTGGATGGCCCGCACGAGGTTGCCATTCACATAAGAGGCTGTGCTGTGACCCACGATGGCAGCTGGGAAAATGTTGGCCACGCCGACAGCATTGGCGGCGGTGGTGATTTTTCCATTCAACAGCGACAAGATGCCGATGATCTGGGCGCTCTTGGCGAGCACCACATCGCCACTCGGCTTGTTGACGCTGAGGTTGAAAAAGTTTTCTGCCGGCTCGATGGTCGAGAGCGTGATGGTCTGGTTGGCGCTTCCGAGAAAGTTGACCGTACTCTCGCCTTCGACAAAATCGGCCGCACTGGAGTTGTTGATCCAGTTGCCAAAGAGGTTGAGCGTGCCGTCTGGCGTGCCGATGCTGCCATCGCTAAAGTCCATGACGGCACTGGTTGCGGTGGTATTGATGGCCAAGTTGCCAAAGACGGTGAGCATTTTACTCGGATTTGCCTCAGCCTTGACCACGCGACCAGGCGCGCCCGTGCAGGTAAAATTGTTGCATTGGCAGTCTTGGCCGGCTTGAATCACGATGTCATTGTTGCTGCCCGTGGGGAATGTGACGTTGGTGGCAGCGGAAGGCACTTGGCGATTGTTCCAATTGCAGGCATTGAACCAATTGTCATCTGCGGCACCGTTCCATAGGCCAGCGGTACCAGGGAAACCGTATGCTGTTGAGGTGGTTGTGAGCGATACATCATCGACATAGACGACTTCGTCTGAGCGGTTCACGGTCAGGCGGAGTCGGAATTCAAAAGTATTTGTGTTGACTGGGACGTTGTATGTCCAGGGGTTGGGAACATTGCCCGATGGGCCGATGGGGTTAGTGGGATACAACCAACCGTATTCGTTGAAGCCCACAAAGTTTTGAACATTGGTCCAGGCGCCCCCGTCGAGGCGCACTTCAAAGTTCAGGTTGTCGGTGGCATCAAAGCCTGATCCCAGGCAACCCTCGCTTCTTGTGTAAATGTTGAATTGCACATTGGGGAGGCATGCAACGTTGATAGGGTCAAACTGGAGTGTGTTGCCATGCATGGCGCAGCCTGATGCCGTGTTGGCGCCACCTGTGATGCAATTGGTGCCCGAAGTGCAGGCCGTGTTGCCTCCCCCGACACGGATTGCATTTGCACCTGTGCGTGAATTCACGGCGACGATGCCTGGTGGGATCGGCCCACCAGCGTTTGCAATCGGTTGAAACGTCCATGTATCGCCGACCTCTCCGCCCTGGAATGCCACAACCGTTTGCCCAAGCAATCCATCAAACTGAACGCTTAGAAGAAGGCAAGCAAGGGCAACTAGCGTAAATCTTATTTTCATCAGGGCACGGCGATTTTGACTCGTCTAATCTAGCTAAAACAGATGAGAACGACAGCATTACCTGCGCAGATGTTGATGGAATTTGGGTATTTGTGAAAAGGGATCAAAACTCAGATGGATGCCCTATATCATGGGCATCTATCTGAGTTTTGATCCTTTCCTAGAAATGGGTCAGCGGTCAACTCAGCAAACCCTCGTCAAAAAAAACGCTCATTATCAGTGATGGGCCGTATTTGCCTTACAAGGGCGCAGCACCTTGGTGCGTTGTCTCCCTCAAAAGGTGGTGTCGCGTAGCAATGGCATCGACATGCAATGTGAGCCACCACGAGCACGAGATAGCTCAGAAGAAGGCAAAAGGATCAGCGTATTGGTCACATCTTGTGGCTTGCGCTCCTCGTTTTCAAATTGCAGTAACAGCTCCTCGGCGGTGATGACATCATAGTCGAGCACTTCCTCAAACTCGGCTGCAGTGCGTTCATTGCGGTCATAGCCGAGGACCACGCCCTCTTTCAAAGCCAAGACATTGCAGGAGTCGGTCCATTGCTCACGCTCATCAAAGGGGAAGTAATCGCTGCCCCCGCCGCTATAGACAACTTTCACATCCTCTGGTTTCACCCCAAAGTCCTCGACACTGATGCGGTGCAGCAAGGTCTCCAAACCCGGCAATTCTTCACGTGTGATGCCTTCGCCGTTTTTGTTGTAGGGGACGCTGGCAGGCTTGCAAAATTGCACAACACTGGTGGTGTGCTCCTCTGGCGCGTCGGAAAATGTCTTGGAAAAATCGACCTTTTCCTCGCCGCGCTTGCGCTTGTGGATGTCGGAATACTCACCAAACATGACCCAAGCATCGCGGCTCACTTGTGTGAAGATCGTGTCGATGTGCATGACCGTGCGCTCTTGTGGGATCTTGACGACCGAGATTTTCTCGATGCCGAGTGCCTCGGTGGAGAAGAGGCGGTGGATGATCGCATCGACCGCGCTTGCTGTCGAGCGCTCACTCACGCCCACGATCAAGTGGTTGGGGGCGATCATCATCACGTCGCCGCCCTCGATCGTGATACGCTTGTATTTCTGAACGTCCTCGTCTTCCAAGAAGAAGTCGCTGTCTTCGGTGATTTCGATGATGCGCTCGCGGTGGTCTTTGAGCAGGCCATAATAGGTCACATATTTCATGAGCAGCGACTCGCGCTTGCGGGCAGGCATGGAGAGCTTGCTCACGAGGATGTGGTCCTTGATTGTGATGCCGATGTCGCGGGTGAAGACAAAATTGGGGACGGGAGGGAAGATGAATTTCATCTTCTTTTTGCCCTTCATCTTGCCACGTGACTTGCGTTCGCCGCCCTCAGGTTCATAGGAAATGAAGCCTGAGATAAATGTCTTGGCGAGATCCTCGGGCTCCATGAGCTCGAGTTCGTCCTGGATCTCGCGGCTCAGACCCTCAAATGCAGAGATAGCTACAATCATGCGGGTGCGCACATCCTTGTCCTTGAGAATGTTGGCCATGAGGCGCTGCACCTCGACGACGCGCTCACTGTTGTGAAAGTGCGGACTAGTGGGCTTGAAAAAATCTTGGCGCTCGCCCTTTTCGGTTTTGTTGTAGCGGTGTAGGACCTCTGGATCCAAGAACCAAAGCAAGATCTTGACATATTGGTCATACTCCTTTTGCATGCGGGTGAGCTGGACGGTATCGTCATAGAGCCACGCATTGAATTTGCTGGGAATGATCTTGCCGATGCCTCCGTCGGGGCTGTGAATGAGTAGTTTGCGCAAGCGGCCTACTTCATTGGCAACAAAAATATCCTTGACGATCTGTGTAGCGTGTGAAGCTGTATCCATGATGCTGTATCTTTGCAGGAGTCTTTTTTCCTGTTTCTGTACGAGGTTTCCAGAGGGCACTACCAGATGGCATGCCTTTGTAAAACAGGGCGCAATTTAGGTAAATTTTGGGAAAGGGCGAGCGGTACGAATGTCGCAAGCTTGCCAAAAACCCAAAGATGCAGACCCATGGGTGGACTTTGTGGGGGTGTGTAGGCATGCAAAACATGTTGGAATCGACAGGGGCTAGCCTAGCCGACCCTGTTTGCGCAAATAGCGCTCCAACACGTAGGGCCCAAGCGGCAGCAAAGCGGCGATGAATCCCAGGATTCCAAGGTAAAATGGCCACTTGCGCGCCAAGACAAGCCATCCTAAAATGCAAAGGTAGCCGACAAAGAGTAGGCCATGCGCCCAACCGAGGTACTTGACAGGCTCAGGAATCTTGGCGAGGTATTTGAGTGGCATGGCTACCCCGAGCAACAAAATGTAGCTCGCCGCCTCTAGCAAGCCTACGCGCAGGAATGTGAGAATGTCTTTGGGTGTGGATGAGGACATTTGGTGTTTCAGAATAAAGCGTGGAAGCACTGTCGCGAGGCCTATTGTGGGCAATCACAACTTTCAAACGCTGCTCGATGCGGGATTGTTTTTGAGTTGCAGCCATTGATCATGCCAGATGCGAAAGACAAAGACATCCAAGTCGCGGAACTGGGTCGCCTTTTCTAGCTGCATGCCATTGTTGCGGGCCACTGCCTGACTGCCGATGTTGTGCCGATCGATGATGGAGATGATCGAGTCACGCAGCCCATTTTCAAAGGCAAGATCGCGAAATGCCTTGGCTGCCTCGCTGGCATAGCCTTGGCGCCAATATTGGGGAAAGATGTGGTAGCCGACCTCAAGCTCTGCGAGGTCATCGACCGTTTGGGTGATGAGGCCACACTGCCCGATGAAAGCGCCTGTCTCTTTGTGAATGAGTGCGAGCACGCCGTAGGATTGGTCGGCATATCGTCCCAACTGCCTTTCCATCCAGAGCTGCGCACGCAGTTGCGGGCTGTAGCCTTCGGGATTGGGCAGGTAGCGCGATGCCTCGGGATGCGCCAGAAACGCTGCCCAGGGCTGTTGGTCCTCCATCGTGACCGGGCGCGTCCAGAGACGTGCGGTTTCCAAGCGCAGGGGATAGATCATACTGATGTATGTTGAGCCGCCCCATAATGGGTGCGTGGCAATTCCCATCGCCAAATCTTGCCTTCCTCGGGATCTTCAAGTTCGGCGACCTGCAAGAAACCGAAGCGTTGCAAAATAAGCGTGGAGGGGTTGGGCACAGCGAGTGTATGAGCCATCACGGTTTGGACTTCGTCGTGTGTGAATGCATGATTGATGAGTGCCTGCACAGCCTCGGTAGCAAGTCCCAATTGGCGACGGCTAGCAGCAATCTCATAGCCAATTTCGACGGTGCCTTCTGCATTGGGGCGACCCACATAACCACAACTGCCCGCCAGTAACTTTTCCGACCGAATGACAGGTAGCCAAGTCCACCAGACCGCGTCTTCTGGAAACTCGGCCAGGCGAGCCTGAGTGAATTTGAATGCAGGTTCGCCAAATTCGGTCCAGTCGTCGGGGACATTCCAGTCGGTCACTTCAGCGATGGCGGCATTGCCACGCAATACTGCCTCGATCAAGGGGAGATCACAATTGTACAAGTCCAGTCTAAGTGTTTGAAGGATTGTCCTCATGTCGATTCTTTTCTGTGAGGGTGATATCTTAAGACTGGACAAAAATAGAAAAATTCAGCATCCTATTTTTTGCAAAAGAGTCTTGTTCCCAGGGCCAAATCATTCCAGGATTATATCATTCTGACTGTGGTATCGTCTCAAAAGGGATCATATCGTATCACTTTGGCTGTGGCATCGTCTCGGTATCGTATCAAAAGGGATCATATCGTATCATTTTGGCTGTGGTATCGTCTCGGTATCGTATCAAAAGGGATCATATCGTATCATTTTGGCTATGGCATCGTCTCGGTATCGTATCAAAAGGGATCATATCGTATCATTCTGGCTGTGGCATCGTCTCGGTATCGTATCAAAAGGGGCCATATCGTATCATTTTGGCTGTGGCATCGTCTCGGTATCGTATCAAAAGGGATCATATCGTATCATTTTGGCTGTGACATCGTCTCGGTATCGTATCAAAAGGGATCATATCGTATCACTTTGACAGGAGCATCGTCTCGGTATCGTATCAAAAGGGATCATATCGTATCACTTTGACTGGAGCATCGTCTCGGTATCGTATCAAAAGGGATCATATCGTATCATTTGGAATTTCAATTTCGTAGATTTGCAGCATGGAATTCGATGCTTTCATTTTCAAATTGAATCTTGACTGGAACTTGATGGGCCTTTTGAGTATGGTCGATCGCTTTGATGCGGCATGGGGGACGATCGAAAAAAAAGAGGGGCAGGGCCTCATGCAATTGAAGTCTGTCGCAACTGTGAGAAGTGTGGGTGCCTCGACACGTATCGAGGGGGCTAAGATGAGCAATGAGGAGATCGATGCTTTGCTCCGCAACATCAATGTCTCAAGGCTGGAAAGCCGTGACGAGCAAGAGGCTTCTGGTTATTACAACGCACTCAATATCATCACGGAATCCTATGATGATATTCATGTCACGGAAAGCGGCTTGAAAAGTCTGCACAATACCTTGCTCAAAAAAAGCGAAAAGGATCATTGGCACCGCGGGGACTACAAAACGCTGAGCAATGCTGTCGAGGCTACCGCTCCAAATGGGCAAAAAACAATCGTCTTTCGCACTACGGAGCCAGGGGTGCCTACCGATGACGCCATGCAACGGCTTATCGATTGGTATGAAAGCGATGAGGAGACCCACCCACTGGTACGATGCGCGTTATTCACGTATGAGTTTGTGTCTATCCACCCATTTCAGGATGGAAATGGCCGTTTGAGCAGATTGCTATCGACACTTTTGTTGCTCAAGCATGGCTACACTTGGATTCAATATGTGAGTTTTGAGCATGAAATAGAGAGCCGCAAAAATGAATACTATGGTGCATTGCGTAAGTGTCAAGGCGAGCGTCCAGGAGAAAATGTCACACCTTGGGTACTATTTTTTCTAGATGCGCTCAAGAATATTCAGGAGCAATTGATTCAAAAATTACATGCCACCGGCATCGAGTCACAATTGTCCCCAAGAGAAAAGGCAATCCTTGTTTTTGTCTCCAACCATCCAGGCTGCAAATCGGGCGATGTGGCCCGTCGTCTGGGCATCCCAAGCCCGACTGTGAAGCGTCTGCTTTCGCAATTGTTGGAGCAGGGACTGATCCAGAAATATGGCCTCGGTCCCGGCACGAATTATGCCATGGCCTAGACGATTTCAAGGAGCAAAAAAGGACTGCGTCACCTCGATCAGGCCCACGATATGGCTGTTGAATTCTTCCAATTCCTCAGCAGGTACCCATAGCTCATTGTGGATGAAGCCTCCTACATTTTGCACTTCAAATTTGCTCGCATAGGCGGTATCGACGGCAAAGCGCGTGACATAGCCTGATCCAGACTCCTTTACATTCCAGTTGCTTGCAATTTGGATGGCATATTCCTCGTTCATGACGGGGTAAAAGATGGGTTGCCAAGCAAGCCTTGGCGGGAAGGCCGTCCAGCCTGTAGCCTCAATCAATTTCAATTCTTCGGGGCCTACGGGGCGATAGAGAAGGGTAATGTTTTTGTTTTGCATGGGTGATAGACATTGGTCGCTTTGGGACAAATGTCGTCGCAGGGTTTGGTGGCTGGGCGAGATGGCGCGTGAGCAGTTCAGAATCACGGCTCAGTGGCTCATTTCACCACGTCGCTGTAGCGGCGTTTGGGGTCGTCGGTCCATTGGTAGTAGCCAAAAAGCTTGTTGGTGAGTCCACGTGGAAAGAACTTTTCCAAGTTTTTGTACAGGATGAGATCGTATTTGCGGTGGAAATTGATCCAGCAGCCATTGCAGTTGTCGTGGTGATCGTTGAGGGTTGCGATGGTTTCATTCATCGCAAGGATCTCGTCTAGGGTATTGTTGTGAATGCTGCCGAGCTTGTCGTCGAGGTGCATGCAGATGGGCACATCGCCATTGGGGAGGATCACCGCAGAGTCGAGGATGCTTTTGCATGGCAAGATCAACTTGCCTGCACGCCACTGGTCATACAAGACCAAGTAATCATAATTTTCCTTGAATTGTTTCAGGTTTTCTGGGATTGCGCCCAGACTTGCTTGCTGGTAGGCCTCGTCTTTGGTGTCAAAAAACTTGATGTCGCTATAGACACCCACGCGCAGATCGACACCGTGAAAGCTGCACACATCTGCGACATGGGCGAGATCGTCCATGCTATTCCAGGGCGACGCGCAGTACATGACCGAGATCGGAACCGTAGATTTCAGCGCTTCGATGACCTTGAGCACATTCCCATAGCCATCCTTGCCGCGCATTTCCTTGTAGGTCTCCTCAGTGCCGTCGAGGGAAATATAGAGTCGCACGGGCGGGGAGGCCCTCGCAGCCTCAATGAGGCTGTCGGGTTTCAAACAATTGCTGAGTAAATCAAAATTGGGGTGGTTGGTACGGTACCAAGCCATGATCTCGCGGGCATCGGGATGCAAGAGGAATTCGCCGCCTTCCAAGCCCACCTTGGTATGCTTGGTGACGCAGCGGTTGTCCATGAGGCCGTAAATGGCTTCCTTGGCAAGGTACTTGACCGGGCGCTTGGCCCAGATGAGGCAATGCTTGCAGCGGGAATCGCACAGGTCGGTCGCATAGACCATCAACGTGGATAGCCGCCGATGCTTGGGAAAAAGCCCATTGTGTAGCATGCGCGTTCCCCGATCTATGTAGTCTCCGATTTTGTACATCGAGTCGCAAAGATAGGGAATGAAAATGCAGAAACTCCCCTGCCCAACCCTAGATTCTCGCAACAGCTGCAAATACGCTTCCAGCAAGCACAGTGCTTGTGCCTGGGATTGCCCAATGTCCACGCTGCCTCACCTCAGTGAATGGTTGCAGCAAGCCCACATTCGCCTTTCCGCAAAGCGAAGAGCCACAGCCAGCTCGCGCTGACTGTGGCTCTCAGAGAATGTAGCTTCACCGCAAGGGTTAAGCCTTAATTATTCAATGTGCATGAGCTTGCGCTGCCCTTCGAAGGAGCTTGTCACGACTTTCACGACATAGCTGCCCTTGGCGAGGCTGGCGAGGTCGATCTGCACCGTGCCTTGCAACTGGGCAAATGCTTGGGCGATCACGACACGGCCGGTCAAGTCATAAACCAAGATTTGGCCTTGCTCATTGAGCGTTTGTTCCATGCGCAGGTTCACGGCATTGCCAGCTGGGTTGGGGTACAAGTCAAATCCAGCATGCGCAAAACCACGTGCGATGCCCACGAAGCCGAGGGTGTCAGAGATGCCGCTGCAGCCGTTGGCATCGGTCACCGACACAGAGAAGGTGCCATCGGTGGTAGGCTGGTAGCATTGTGCCGTCGCGCCGGGGATCGGGGAACCGTTCATATTCCACTGGTAGCTTGTAAAAGCTCCTGTGCAAAGGCTCGCGCCCGTCGGTGTGATGACGGGTTGCGGCTGGGAAAAGGCGACGGTATCTGTTTCGCGGCCCGTGCAGCCGCTGCTGTCGGTAAAGTTTACGAAGTAGGTGCCACCGACCATGACTGAGATGCTGGCAGTCGTCGCATTGTTGGACCAGAGGTAGGTGTACCCAGGTGTGGCCGTGAGTGTGATCGTATCACCAAGGCAAGCTATGGCAGGGTTCATCGTAACCCAGCCGTTGAGGGCAGGCGTATGTACCACCACTGCGAAGCTGCAGGTGGCGCTATTGCCGATAAGGTCGGTCGCTGTATAGGTCACGGTTGTGCTGCCGACAGGGAATTGGTCGCCTGGCGAATGGGTGCTGGTCACAATCGAGTTGCTACAGTTGTCGAGGATCCCTGGCGCAGCAAAGTTTACCATGGGATTGCAATCCAGCACCGCAGGAGTGAAGTCCACAACACTTGGGCAGTTCATCGTGGGTGGCGTATTGTCCATCAAGACCATCACAAAGGAGCAAGAATCTTCGTTGCCAGCGGCGTCTGCAGCCTCAAAAGTGATCGGGAACAGTGACCCGAGACCAGTGAGTGTGGCACCCGCAATGATCGACTGGCTCTCTGTCGTCACGCTCGAGCAGTTGTCGGTGCTCACGATGATGGAGGTGTAGTCGGGCACAAAGGCCACACAGTTGCTATCGAGGAAGAGCGTGTCAAACATAGGACAAGCCAGTGTCGGTGCTGTGGAGTCGTTTACAGTCAGGGGGGATGTGCAAGTATCAGAATTTCCTGAGGCCGACACAAACCAGGGATTGGTGGTGGGGGCCAAGGGGAATTTCGAGCCGCTGACAAAGCCAGCGATTG
>JANORP010000101.1:0-22667 GCA_031415375.1 Bacteroidota bacterium
TTTTTGTACCTTAATTCAAAATCTCGCCTTCAGACATGAAAACAAGGTATCACTTCTTTTTGATCGTCGTGCTTTTGCTCGGCTTCGCCTCCTGCAAAGACTTGCTTTGCACCAATATCGACTGCGGGCATGGCACCTGCAATGGCAAGGCCTGTGAATGTGAAGATGGCTGGGAAAAGGACGTGAACGGGAGTTGCAAGCAACAAGCTTTGTGCTCCCAAACCGATTGTGTGCATGGCACTTGCAACTCCTTGGGTTGTGACTGCGAGCCAGGTTGGCAACGCGACGCCGACGGCCATTGCACCCTAGCTGTCCCTTGCTACAATGTCGATTGTGACCACGGATTTTGTAGTACCATC
Organism: Bacteroidota bacterium; assembly: GCA_031415375.1. GTDB lineage: Bacteria > Bacteroidota > Bacteroidia > J057 > JADKCL01 > JADKCL01. The sequence continues at coordinate 360 of JANORP010000101.1, forward strand.
AACGGATCCTGCATTTGTGACATCTATTATGTGCTCGATAGCGATGGGAAGTGCTCCAAGTCTTGGTCACAAATCCTCGCTGGAACGTGGCGCGGCACGCACCAAATCACCTTTGGTGGGCTAGTAGGTCCTTACGATTTCACCATTGCGGCCGATAGCTCGCAACCCGCTGCCGTTTGGATCACCAATTTTGGCAACGAAACTTGTGCCGCATCGGGTGGGCCATTGCTGGTGCGCGGCACGATGGGCAGCGCAAGCACGCTCGTGGTCAGCCAATCGCTGTGCACAGGCATCACGGCCTCTGGCCATATGACAGCCCAAGGAGCCAATTCGATCACAGTGAGTGGAACCATCACCTACAATTCTTCCTTTGTGACCTTTGACGGCGTGTTTTCGCGACTGTGAATCGGCAGATGCAAGGATTGGGTTTGCGGTAGCCCGCCCATGCGATCATTGACTGAAATGCTCAGAACTTCGTTTCAGGTGCCACCAACTTCTCGCCCCTCACCCAATCGTACAGGGTCGCACGACGCAACTGAAAATAAGCCACCCAGTATTGGCGGAGGGCCTGCACGTAGCTGATGCGCGCATTGTCCTTTTCATTTTGGGCGATTTGGAGATTGGTGATGTCTATTTTTCCAATGAGGTAGCGGTTTTTGGCGACTTCAAAACGGCGCTGCCCGATCGTGTCTGACTTGGCAGCCAAGATGAGCTGCTGCTGAATCTGCAAAAAATCCATCACTTGAAAACGCAAGTCGCGCTCAAATCGACGTTGATCGAGCTTGATTTGCTCTAGCGTCTGATCGCGGGCGACCATCGCAGATTGCACCTGCGCCTTTCCCCTCCCCCATTGGATGATCGGAATCCCGATGCCGATGGTCGCTGTCTGCTGATCGAGCAGGTTGCGGTAAGCATACTGCACCGTGTCGGAGCTTTGGTTCAGGCCAAAGGTCGCATTCAAATTGGCGGTGAGCCGGGCGCCGGCGCGCGCCTGCGCCAATGCACTCTCGGCTTGGATGCCACGCGATTGGTAATCGAGCAGATCGCTGCGATTTTGCCGAGCCTGCGCCCAAGCATATTCTGGATCGACCACCAGCTGACCCAACTCTGCGGGCTGCTCCACACGCACATCGTCTGAACTTGGCAAGCCCAATGAAATGGCCAATTCCAGCTTGGCTTTTTGCTTGGCGATCTCTGCTTGCTGCACCTGCATTTGTGCATTCAAAAATGCCAATTCGGTCTGCAAAAGATCGTTTTCAGCGATCTTTCCCACCCGAAATCGCCCTTCGGAGATCGTGTACACACTATCGGTAATGCTCAAATTCAGCCGCGCATTCTCGATCGTCATTTGCGCTATGTACACATCGAAATATTTTCCAGAAATGCTCACTGCGATATCTTCCAATGCCTCCAAATATTGGCGCTCGGCCACTTGGTACTGGACCGGCCTGATCCGATTTTGCCAACGAAGCTCATTGTAGGTCAAGATCGGCTGACTGTAGCTGAGTAGAATCGGCGTGGCCTGATAAATCCTGTAACTATTGCTCCCAAAGACATCGAGCCGCGTGAGTCCACTGCTCAAAGAGAGATTGCCTCCCGTGGGCGCAATCTGCTGAGAGATAGACAATGTGCCCGAAGAAAATGCCTGATTTTGTTGCCTGAAGGCTATTGTGCCATCGTTTTGCGTAATCTGCCTGATTGAGCGCACAAACCCAGGCGTGTTCAAGTCCAGTCTCACCTGAGGCAATAGCCCCGCTTTGTAGGCTTTGAAGTCCCAATGTACCGCCATGAATCCCTTTTGGGCGATCTGAGCCTCTGGGCTACGTGCTTGCGCGCGCAAGATGCACTCTTCCAATGTCATCGCGGTAACCTGCTGTGCTTGCAGGTGCCCGCCTCCCAAGCAAAGAAACAGGCCAAAAAACATGAATACGAAAGTGTATTGGAGTCTCTGCATGGTGAACATCATTAATCGTGGCGGAGAGAAATCACAGGGTCTTGTTTGGCGGCTTTGAGCGCGGGAAAAAAGCCGAAGAATACACCGACGGTGAAGGCGACCACAAAAGCCAATAGGATGGGAAACCAAGAAATGACCGTCGGCACTTCAAACCACTTGTCGATTACGAGGCTCAACCCGACGCCAAACGCCACGCCAAGCAATCCGCCAACGATGCTCAAGGTTACAGATTCGCTCAAAAATTGAAGTACGATGTCGCGCTTGGTCGCGCCAAGTGCAAGCCGCACTCCGATTTCCTTGATGCGCTCCATCACCGACGCAAACATGATGTTCATGATCCCAATCCCACCGATCAGCAAGGAAATTGCCGCAATAGAGATCAAAACAAGGTTGAACATGTCGGTGGTCTTTTGCTTCTGCTCCAGCAATTCTTCTGGGATTTTGACCTCGGTGTCGATCACACCATTGTGCCTACGCTCCAACATGCGGCGCACGATTTCGGCGACCTTGACCATATCGGCACCATCGGCGATCGCAATCGTCATGCGGTCGATCTGATGGTAATTTTTTGTGTCTGGATCTGCTGTCGATTCTCCATCGCCCATGCTCATGCGCATCTGTGCAGCCTGCAAATCGCTAGGCGATACACGGTTGCGGTTCTTATACCGCAAAAGGACCGTCTCGATTGGGGCGTAGATATCCATGTCATAGTCACGTACCCCCAAATCCATCAAATTGGCTTGAGAAAAACGACGCTCTGCTGCGACACCGATCACACGCAATGAGTTGCGACCAACCTTGATTTTCTTGCCGATGGGGCTTTCCTGGGAAAAAAACTTGCTTTTTACCCCTGCTCCGATCACACAGACTTGATCGGCAGTGCGCAATTGGTCAGGGGTAAATTTATCTTGCCCTTGATCCATTTTGAACGACGAATGCTCAAAAAAAACATTGGTCACGCCCACAAGTTTGCCGCTACGCTTGCGACCGTTGCGCAGGAAATTCGTTTCCAGCACGATTTCAGGGCTCACATGATCGACGACAGGAATGATCTCCTGAAAGCTGCGGGCATCGGCTACGGTGAGGCCGGGCGAAAATCGCTGCGTCCCTTCTTCCTTGCCGATATCTTCTGTGACGGCCTCATCTTTTTGCTCGATGATGGGCTCGATGATGAGGTTATTGGCGCCCAGGATATTCATCTGCTCCATGATTTCCTCCTGTGCTCCCTGCCCGATCGCCATCATGGCGATCACAGCGCCTACTCCAAAAATGATGCCCAGAGAGGTGAGAAAGCTGCGCAAAGGCCGTTGCAGGATCGAGTCCAAGGCCATTCGCAAATTGTATGTAAGCTTGTGCAGCATCGGCCTATTTTTCAAGGCGTTTGATCTCCAGATCCTCTGAGCCCTCGGGCTTGCTCAGAAAAATTTCATCCGCCATCTCTACACCTTTTTCCACGATCACGTAGTTCTCGTTCTCCGCACCAAGTTTCACTTGTTGTTTCACAATGCTCCCACCAACTCTTTTGAATACATAAGTCACAGAATCTTCATGCACATGCAGTGCCTCCAAAGGGATGAAGCGCACTTTTTCAAACGTGCTGATGATGATCTCATTGCTTGTGGTCATCGCAGGCCGCAACGTGCTGTCCTTTTCATTGATCTGGATTTTGACCTCAAATACTTTGGAGTCGGAATTGGGGCGCTGCTCCCCGACATTGGCGACTTGCGTGACTTTGCCAGTAAGCTTCATATCGGGATTGGCATCTAGGCTCAGACGCACCACTTGTCCCATTTTGATTTTCTGGATATCGACCTCATTGACATACGTGATCGATTCCATCTTGGTGAGGTCGGGCAGTGTTGCAACAGTAGGATCCCAAGGGCTGATCGTGGAACCGACGACGCGTTTCTTGCCGTCCCATTCCCGCGCATAAATCAACATGCCTGGCTCGGGGGCCATGATCGTGAATTCGCCTGCCACCGACAAATAGTCATCGTGCTTCTGCTCCTCTTTGAAGAGATCGGCTTCGGCTTCGCGCATTTTGGCCGTCGCTTGTTGCACTTTGGTTTGGTAGTTGGCGAGGCTTTGGTCATAAGCGCGCACCGATTTCTCAAACTCGATCTCGGCTTGGCGACGCGCAGAGGGCGACTCATAGGCACTCTCATCCTTTTCCAATTGCCTTTGCTCTTTGCCATACCGCAGGTTGATGAGTTCATCGCGCGTTTGCGACAGGGTGAGCGTGCAGTCGAGCTTCACCTGTGTGAACACCGACTGAAATTTCTGGAGGTTGATTTCCACCTCTTTGATCTTGGCAACGATTTCGCTTTTGTCTAGCTCGGCGACAAAGTCACCCGGTGCCACTATCGTGCCCTCTGGCACGAGGCGCGTGATTTTGAGTTGAAAAATCCCCGCTTTCCGTGCACCCGTTGGCCCAGAGATATCGACCGAGCTTTGCGCCTGCAATTCGCCAGTCGTGTTCACCACGACCTCAAACTTTCCTTCCTGGGGTTTTTGAATGATTTCTTCCGCAGCTTTTTTGCCGCAACCTGCCCATGTGAGCAGTGCAGCCCCTGCCAAGAGCAGCCAAAGATGGGGCATTGATTTCAGTCTTGTCATACCGATCGCTGAGGGTTTTGCAAAGCACGAAGATACGCCATGCAATTTTGTATTCAAGGACTGTTAAGAAAGATTAAGGGTTGCATGGGAAATGGCAACGGGGTCATCTGGATAGGCCCAAAAAATCAAGATTGATCCTGCCGGAAACCTCGATGCGCTGCCCTAGGGGGAATAGACGTGCGGACAAGCTGGGCAATGATGCGTCCTACTCCCCTGCCTGCACGATTTCCAGAATGGTCCTGCCCTCGACCTTGCTTCTCAGCCATGTGAGCAGAGTCCCGATGCCCGCCAGGGCCTCATTGTACTCCCGGGCCAGGAGTTGCAATGCCTCAAGGAAGGCCTGCCACTCCTCCTCCTGCCCAGGTCCGGGCTTTTGTAGCACGCGCTGCAGGTGCTTTACGACGGTGGCTTGCAGGGGATGCTGCTCCTTCTGCCGGTGGAGGTTTCGACGGAGGGATTGGAGGGAATAAGAAAGGAGATCCAGATCGCCAGATTCATACTGCAGGACCAAGCGCAGGCAAATCGCAAATGCCCGGATGTCCAAGCGGATCGTCTGATCTTTGGAGTTGTAAATGAGGTTGATCCACTTCAGACTGCGGTTGTGGTCCCCATGGTGAAGGTAGTAGATGGCAAGGTTGCTGTAAAAGGCCAACGGGGCGCTGTGGTCGATCAGTCCTCCATATTGCTCAAGTCCCCGGATGATTTGTTCCTCCAAATCGGCACTGAACGGAGGATTGCCAGTGTCGAGCGCATAGGTGAGTTCCAGCAAATAGCTGTAATGGAAGGCTTTCGCGGCAAGCGGGGAGCGGGGCAAGACGAGCTTGCGTAGCTTGGTGATGGCTTCCACAAAGCTGCCCAGGTCCAGGGATTGGTAGCTGACTTGGAGGTGGCTGATCAACGTGATGACATACCGCTCCACCTCCTCCGCCATGCGGTGAGGATGGGACTCCCAAACACGGATCATTTCCTGGTAATGCCGCCGCGCAATGGACAGGTTCCTCTGGTACTGACCGACATGGATGTGAATGTAATGGAAGATCATCTGGGAATTGAATGGAAGGTCATCCGGTGAGGCATGGAGCAAGGGGCGCGAGAGGATGTCATGGATGCGCTCAACGACCTGTTGCTGTGCTGCATCGACGCCCAGGCTCAGGATGGCCAGAATTTCATCATGGGTTCGACGCAATTCCGATTCTGTGGAGATGTTGTCGATGAGCTTGACCTCTTGCCTCTGGAGCAACAGCAATGCTTGGTAATCCTCCCGCGATCCTGTCTTTTTCAGGAGCTTGATATGCCAGCGCAGGAGCTCGAGCGCATAGGCAAACTGGTCAAACCGCATCGCCAATCGATATGCCTTGTCCACCCGCCGCTTTGCATCCTCGATCAACCCCTTTTCGAAAAGGACCTCCAACTGTGCCAAGGTGTTGCGCAACCTGCCTGCGGTGCCCTGCTGTGAATGCATCTCCCCGAGGATGCGCAGCAGCAATTGATGGAGATGATTTTTCGCCACTGAGAGTTGCCGCAGCATGGCAAGCCCACTCAGGGATTTCCGCAGCGCCGCCTCGTCATAGGTTTCCTGCGCTGCAATGGTGTCAAAGAGCAGGAGGGTCTTGTTGTCCGCATTGCGGGCATGCTGCTGGGCATGGCGCTTGAAGTGACGGACCTCGGAGGGGGTCATTTGCTGGATGAGGCGATGCAAATCATCTCTTGCGACCATGTTGTGCGGGTATAGGAATTAAGGGTAAATCTAAGAATGACAAGGCATGATTGCAAGCTTTGACCCTTTCATTGTGGAATAGATATTCATTCAAACTCCCTCAATACGCATCTTGTTCAAAAATCACCCACCTCCTTGCAGCCGCACGACCCAATACACAACTAAGAATGACTCCAACTTGTCCTTGGTTCGTCCCTGCCATCCCCGCATCTTTGTTTTCGTCGATTGATTCTTGATTTCAACCCTTATTCTTATGAAAAAGACCAACTACTCCCTATGGATCGCCGTCAAATGCCTCCTGCTCTCCGGCCTAGCCTTCAGCGGCTGCACGAGCGTGGAGAGCGTGGAGAGCGTGGAGTTCACAGTGACCTTTGACGCCGGAGATTTTGTATTGCAGCAGGGCAAACATGAGGAGCAGCGCGTGCATATCGTGGACGACTACACTGAAGTCAGCGACGACTATGTCGAATTGGTGCAGGGCGAAGAGGGCCTGGAATTGGTCAAAAAAACGATCTCAGACGCCCCTGATTCCATCCCCTGGCAGGCCTGGGCAAGCCAAGGCATCCTCTGCGCCCCCCAAAACAGCTTCAGTTTCCACGGAAGGTACACCAAGGACAGCATCTTCTTCCCCTTGGGAAACACGGATTCGGTGTATGGTTTGGTTTATGGCGCGGCGGGTGAGCAGGTCCATTTTTACCGTGGAGGGGGTGTGGTGTACACCATCGAGGCGCCACAGCCCGGTGCATCGGCCAGGGAGGGTTCCGACCCAGCCCCGCGTCCCAATCCCACGCCATCTTCTCTGGAATCTGGGGATAGCGTCCTGTACTTGGTGACTTGCTACTTCTCCTCGATGGTCCTTGATGGCGGGCAGAGCATCATCTACATCATCGACAACATCGGCGATCCCATCGATCCCATCTATCGCCGCGATCACAGCGATCGTAGCTCCAAGATGGAGGAATATTGCGCATTTGGTGCCCGCGCCGGGGCAGAGGAAGCCCATGCTCCCCTGGGCACTGCCGCAAGGGAGGAATACACCTGCAATCCCACGGGAGCATCCGACTTTGATGCTTCCACACCCATCATGATCCCTGCCGAGAATTGGTGCAGCAGGCTTGCCGTGTTCCACCACTGCCTCACGGTCACCATGCCGGATTCGACCACCCATGTGATCAACAATGTGACCTGCCAGGTTGAAATCACCTTGATGGGAGACAGTGTCGCCATCCGTTCAGGCTGCCCGACGAATTCCGCCAATTGCTGCGCACAGGATGATCCCGACCGATAGCGCCATGCTTCCTGCAGCAAGCAGACGGTTTTCTGCCGCGACCAGGGTGCGATAAACCCCATCTTTCATAGTGTACAGCACGCATTGGGCTACCTGGCCTGCCGGGATCACCATGTCCATGCCCCACGCATTTGTCATCAACGATTTCTTCACAACGATATCCCTCAACACATGGAAAAGGATTTTACAGCAAAGCAGCAGCGGGAGAGCAAAGACGCGTCCCAAGGAGACGAAAGCCAGGAAATGGACCTCGGATTCGGGAAAAGCCCGGGCTTCGTGGACAATCGGCCTGAAATTCCCGCCCAAAGGAAGCTGCAAGATGCAGCCAACATGAGTGCTGCAGTACAGCAGCACAAAGCCCTGCAGCAAGGCATCAACATGAGTGCTGCAGTGCAGCAGCACAAGGCCCTGCAGCAAGGCATCAACATGAGCGCGGCAGTGCAGCAGCACAAGGCCCTGCAGCAAGGCGTCAACCAATCTCAGCAGGTAGCGCAATACCGCGAGCACCAAGCGTCTGCCGATCAGAGCCCGCAAGTAGAGCAACTCCGCCAACTCCAAGCCGGGGCCAACGATAAAATCCCCGTCAACGACACCGGCATGCCCGATGAGCTCAAGCAGGGAGTCGAAGGCCTTTCAGGCATGAGCATGGACCATGTGCGGGTACATTACAATTCCGACAAGCCAGCCGCGATGGACGCCTTGGCCTACGCGCAAGGCGGCGACATCCACCTAGGTCCCGGACAAGAGCAGCATCTCCCCCACGAGGCTTGGCATGTCGTGCAGCAAATGCAGGGCCGGGTCAAACCTACCCTGCAAATGAAAGGCATACCGGTGAACGATGCACCTGAATTGGAGCGGGAAGCGGATGTGATGGGGGCCAAGGCGATAGCAGCGAAGGCGACCCCGACCCCAGCGGAGGGCCTGTCACCCGTCGTCCAGCAAAAGGCAGTGGTTCAGAGGGTGGTGCTGTCAAGGGTTTATAAGCTGAATGGTGGAGGTAATCTCACGATGTATTATTCTACTTACGACCCTACCATAGGGGACAAGAATAACGATAAGAATACCAAGGGATTCAAAAATTACGATCATGCCGTCGAACTTGATGCCAAATTAGAACAAGATCCAAAAAAGGGACGGCAACAATACGATCCCGCAAAACGCTACCCTACCAACTATACCTATTTCAATACAAATGCTGCGAACAGTGTGGACAACAAACCTCAGGGGCCGCATACAGTCAGCCATTGTTCCCTTTCCTTTCGATTGAATTCGAAAATAAATCCCGGTGGGGATGACGCAATTTCAAAAGCGGATTTGCTAAACCTCATCACCCAGCAAATCCCTAATTATGATGATTTCGAGACTTTGCTCAACGATGAATGGCCTGTCCGTGAAAAAGACCTCAAAATAAAAGAACGTAACCTCTTAGATTATCAATTGCTCTGGAAGCAATTGAATGTGGAAAAAGCCAAAGCAGAGAATATATTGAATTTACCCTTGATCCAAGAACTAATGATGCGCCTCATGCAAATGGATCCCTACACTGTATATGGAAAAGGGAAAACAACAAACCAGAAAAATATCAAAGGCAAAGGGGAAAACAAGGAAGATCATTTCGAAGATTCACTTGATGAAAAGAATAACATGTTCAAGAATAAGGATGAATACGAAAATTTCAAGGAAAAAAGAAAGCTGTTGTTTGAGGATAATCAAGAGACACAACAGAGCAAGCAAGAAGCTAATGGCGAGTCTTCGCTTAACAAGAAAGCGAAGAAGGTGAAGAAAAATCCCTAACAATAGAACTAAAGTTTAAGATTCAGCTTCTGCCTAATTTTCCTTGCAATGAAGACGCCCCCCAGCTCCGCCCGACTCTCCACGCCGACTTGGCAGCCTTGTTTCAGTTCCAACTTGACCCGAGACACAGCACCTTCGGCGCGGCAGGGCGAATAAGGAATGGTCCTATTTGATGGAGTTAATAGCCATTGCACGATCCACGAGCGTCTATGCAGACGCGTGGAAGGCAGCATTTAAATCTTACTTCCTCGGCAAGAAGATCTCTGCCAGCATGCACCTGATGCTGCCGCCGCCGATGTTTTCGATCGTGGGAATCGGGAAATGGACGGCCTTGGCCCAGACCTCGATGAGGTCGAGTTGGCTGTCGCTCAAAGATTTGTAGGCGCGGCTGCTCATCGCGACAAAGCGTTCGCGGCCTTGGATCTCGAGGACATTGCCTGCAAATTCACCCAATTGCTCGGGGCGCAGTTTCACGATGCGGTGGCCGCCACCTGAGAGAAATGCCATCACGCGCTCACGCTCGGCGGGATCGGGGATGGTATGGTCGGCGAGCACCACATAGTTGCTGCCGATGCTGAGCATGACGTTGGTATGGTAGATGGGCTTGCCAGTGATATCGACGGCATCAAAGACCACCGAGCGGTAGTTGAGCGTGCGTGCAACTTCCTTGAGCACGGCCTCATTGGTGCGCGGTGATCGGCAGGCATAGATCACGCCATTGGTGCGGTCGAGGATCATGGAACCTGTCCCTTCGAGGTAACGACCTGATTGCTCATGGCGGCTCAGATCGACCACACGCCTGATCTCGAAGTACTTCTCCAAGTCATCGAGCACATCTTGACGGCGCTCTTGCCGGCGGTTGGGAGCCATCATCGGGTAGAGGATGACCGTGCCGTCTTCGTGGGTCGAGATCCAATTGTTGGGGAAAATAGCGTCTGGGCGAATGGGATCGACCTTGTCTTTCACCACATAGAGATTGACGCCATTGGCACGCATCGTGTTGGCGACTTCATCAAACTCGGCGACTGCCCGAGATTGCAAATCGTCTGCACTTACATCACCAGGTTGGTTTTGAAAGGCGTTGTTGGCTGCAGTTTCTGGATCGTATCCAAAAGCTGCTGGCCTTACCATCAAGATCGAATTCGTGGACTGCATTTTCCTAGCATTTCAAGGCTGCAAATATAGCGGATTCTATATTTAAAGTGTAGGATTTTGGTGAAGGCAGGAAACGCTGCACGCACACAAAAACCGCCGTCCATTCACATCCGCTCAGGCACAGGGATGCCCATGATCGCGAGGCCACGCGCGATCAAGTCGGCGACCATTTTGGTGAGGGCCATTTTGGTGTTTTTGGCGACGGGATCGGCGATGTCGCGGATATAGACGCTGTTGTTCCAATTGTTATAGACCTTCGCGACCTCATAGAGGTAGGCCGTGAGCACATTGGGACGGTAGGACTGCGTGGCGGCGAGCACGATGTCGTTGAATTGGCTGGCTTTCACCAACAATTCCAATTCCCTAGGGTCGTCGAGGCAGCTATAATCCAGTTCGCCATTCGCATCATAGCCCTGCTTCTTGAGCAAGCTCTGGATACGGGCATAAGTATATTGCTGATATGGGCCGCTATCGCCCTGAATTTCAGTCCATTCGTCCATGTCGAATGTGATCACCTTGTTGGGGTCGATGCGGATCATACCATACTTGATCGCGCCCTTGGACACCGTGGTTGCGATCAGATCAGCCTCCGCCTTGTCCATTTCGCCTTTGTTCACCATCCCCGCAAGATTTTTGGTATAGACCACATGCTCCATTTGGTGAATGAGGTCAAACAGCGGCACTGCATTCCCCAAACGCGAAGAAAACATGCCTTCCTTGCCTTCCACATAGTCATACTTCATGTGAAAGCAGTCCTTGGCCTGCGCAAAGCCCAGCTTGTCGAGCACCGCGAACACCTGCTTGAAGTGGTGGCTCTGCCGCTGATCGACGATATAGACGCTGCGTTGGACGCCATTGTCCTCAAATTTGCGCCGCGCCAATTCCACATCCTTGGTCGCATACAGGCCCGTGCCGTCGCTCTTGATCATCATCGCAAAGCCCAGATTGGGGTCCACGTCGGTCAGGTCCAGGCCGATCGCACCCTTGGATTCCTGCAAGCGCCCATCGGCAAACAGTTTCCGCACATAGGCCATCGAGGCCGCATCCACATCCGACTCCCAGTACCAGGCGTCAAATTTCACATCTGCCCAACGATAAGCCTCCTCCATCAGCGCGATGCTCCACAGGCGGGTTTCCTTCCAAAGCTCAAAATATTCACCCTCCGCAGCCTCGATTTGGTGCAGAATCTTGGTCATGATCGTCTTGGCGGCGGCCTCCTCGGGGCTGCCCTCGATCTCTTTGAGGAGATTGTTGGCCTTCACATACATCATGCCCAGCCACTCGCCCTTGCCCGTTGCGGGAGCCGACTGCTTATTTATATGCTGCAAATACCAGAGGCACTTCGCGACGTGGGTGCCGACGTCGCCGGGGAAGGTCGCGCTCACGATGTCATAGCCGCAGTACCTGTGCATGCGGATGAGGGCGTCGCCCAGCGCGAGGTTGCGCATGTGGCCCACATGCATTTCCTTGTGGGTATTTGGCTGCGAATACTCGATCATCGTCTTGGGCGTCTCGGTCGTGAGGGCCCGGCTAAACATGCTGCCATCGAGCACCGCTTGGAGCACATCATGCCCCCATTTCTCGGCACTCAGTACGAGGTTCAGGTAAGGGCCAGCAGCGGTAGCCCTGACCAACCAATCACGTTGCGGCAAAGCGGCAGCAAGGTCAGCGGCGAGTTTGGGCGGCGCTTGACGCAGGCTTTTGGCGTATGTAAACAACGGAAATGCCAATTGCCCCAGTTCCATGCTCGGCGCAGGTGTGAGCAGATTGTACAGGTTGTCGAGCGTCTCCTCGGCCCCGATGGCCTTGAGGCCCTCTTGCAAGAGGGCCGCGACGTCTTTCTTGATGGATTCGTGCAGTAGATTCATGACTTTTTTGGGCGTCTGCTTGGGCTTTTTGGGCTTTGGCGGATGCGGTGCGAAGATAGGGAATCTTTAGTTTGGCATGCATTCAAATTCAAAGGCAGTTCGTCAGTCAGCAGCGGTTCGTCGGCCCTCCCCAGCACAAAGCTGAGGGCCGACGAACATTGGTTTCCCCTCCTATTCAGCAGAAGCAAATTCCCCAAAATACAATGCGCAGAATCGTTCATCGGCCCACAAACTAGGCTTTGGGGAGGGCCGACGAACAGGGCATCTCCTTATTCTCCCGCCGAAAGGTGGATCAATAGCCCTACTCCACCCGCTTCACCACGATCCGCTGCCCCGCCTTGAGCACAGCCTCCTCCCCCATTTTGTTGTAGATGAGGATTTGCTCCACAGTTTCCTCATAGCGTTTCGCAATACTGAACAACCCATGACAACGGGTGCAATCCGTTCGTCGGGCCTCCCTCCCGACGATGTCGGGATGGGGAGGCCCAACGAACGGGTCATCATGGCGAAATTTGCACAATACTCCTCATCCTCCACGATTGGCGCCACTTACTCGAAGATCGATTTTAGTAGAGGATGTAACAATCTGGGGGAAACGTATGAATCGATTCTGAGCCCTAGGCCTCTGGCCGCAGGGCTATTGACCATTTGCCTCTGGCATAAACGGCTCAATATCAGCGATTATTAGCCGCAATCGCGGGAGGCAAATGGTCAGCAGCCCAATGGCCAGAGGCCGTGGCCTCCCCCAGATTGTTACACACTCATTTTAATGCGTTTGCCCTATGGATGCCCCTCCCTACTCCACCCGCTTCACCACAATCCGCTGCCCCGCCTTAAGCACCGCCTCCTCGCCCATCTTATTGTAGGCGCGTATCTGCGCGACAGTTTCCTCATAGCGCTTGGCGATGCTGAAGAGCGTTTCGCCGCGCTCCACGACGTGGAAGATGCTGCGGGATTTGAAGGGCTCGACGGGTTTCTTGGGCGCGGGTTTGGCTGCGAGCGCATCGCGCTGCGCGGGCGTCATATACACCTCCGCGTCGCCTGTGAAAGGGGCGTGAAGGCCATACGCAGTAGCCTGCATGGCGAGTTGTTGCACGACGGCATCGGTGGAGGGGCCTTTGTCGTAGTTGCGGTTGTAGCTTTCCATGAAGGCGAGCGCGAAGAGGTCGCCCATGAGCACGTAACCCGCGCGGGTGAAGTGCAATTTGTCTGCACGGGCGAGCTTGTGCTGCAGCCAATACATCACGCTGTTGTCGCCGCCCATGATGCTGAAAAGGTCCCACAAGGCCGCGCCGTTTTGCTGGGCGAGCTTGCGCAAATGGGCATTGATCAAGGGTGTGCTCGGTGGCGTCTTGCCTCCTGCCCGGGTATCGGGCGGGGTCGTGAAGAGGAAATTGACCTTGGGAACCTCGTGGCGGATCGCTTCCATGAGGTTTTGGATGCCGATGTCATATTGGCCCTCGTTGAAGCCGATATAGCCCTCATTGGAGCCGTAGGAGAAGATGACAAGGTCGGGCTTCAAGGCCGCCAATTGTGAGACCGCGAGGGGCGCGTTGCGAATGAAGTGTACAAACTGCGCGCCGACCACCCCGCAGTGGTGGTATTGGATGCCAGCGTTTTGGGGCGGATCAAAGCTGATGCCGTGAAATTGGAATTGGCCCATCGCGGAGGCGGTCGATTTGAAACGGAGCTTGAGCTCGGTTTGTGCAGGATAGTGATAGACTTTGGTGCAGCAGATGTCGCGCTCACGCGCACCCTGATCGCGCACGACCATGCTGCCACATTCGCCGCAGGCCAATTCCAGCTCAAAATCTTCCTTGCCGTGCCAGATCGTCACAGTCTTGCGACTTGTGGCGCCATCGGGCATCGCTGCCAAAACCGCCGAATCGAGCAGGTATTTGAAGCTCATTTGCGCATTGCGATCCTGAGTGCGCATGCGGTAGCCGGTGACGCCGAGACCCTCGGCGTCCTTGCTGTTGAGCACGGTATTGCACACCCAATTGCCGACCATTTTGGATTCCAAGTGCTTGGGTCCAAAGCTCTTGCAAGCTGAGTAGGGAAAGAGGACGCCCTCGCCGCAATCGCCAAACGCATGCTGCAAATGCGTGCGTATCGCGCCTGAGAAATGGTCCAATTGGATGTGGGAATCCCCAAAATGCACGACCACAAACGTCGAATCCAGCTGGTTTTGGAGCCTGAACAACTTCGCGTGTACGTCTTTGAGATGCTCGGCAAATTCGATGCGGTTCTTGGAGGGCTGGATCGGGCATTTTTGCGCTTGCAGGGAGAGGAAACCCAATAGGCATAAGGCGATTGTAGCCAAAATCATTTTGAATGGCCCATTAGCCGTCCTTGTCATGTCGAGCGAAGTGGTCGAGGGAGCGCAGCGACTCGACCACGCAGCCGAGACATCTAGCACACGCTGGCTCAGCAGTATCGATTCAGGACGCTGCTGAAAAATTCTGATGGTCATGAAACGCAACAACCAAACGCTGAACCCTAATGTGCTATCCAACACGCTAGATGTCTCCGCTGCGTTTTGGTGCCTTGGCCGCGTCGCTACGCTCTTTGCCAAGGCACCAAAACTTCGGTCCACATGACACAGTGTGCGATCGACATGACAAAGGCATCCCATCAAAATTCAAAGTAGATAAACGGTTGTACGGATTCTGAACGCACCTGGATAAATGCCTGGATCAGCAGCACGAGCACCACGATCTTGACGAGCAACGGCATGGCATCATAGCCCTTGCGCACCGCGTTTTTCACGCGGTCGGGCTGCATGGTTGCCAAGTAGCCGATCGCCAAAAAGACATAGAGCAAGCCATTCAACTCCAGCGCCTTTTCAAAGATCGCCCATTCAAATCCTGTCGCCATTTGCCGATACATGCTCATCGCCACGGTCATGGTCTCGGCCCTGAACGGCACCCAAAGCAAGGAGACGCACACGAACGTGATAAGCCAAAACAAGGGGTTCAGCGCCCTCCGCAATGTCAGTTTCCGCTGGTCAGGGACATGCCCATGCGCCTTTTCGTGGAGATTGCCATGCGCCGTCCTCGCCCTTTCATCCAAGGGATCGGGCCATGCCTTGGTAAACAACTTGTGCAGGATCAGCAAAATGCCGTGCCCCGCTCCCCAAAACACAAATTTCCAACTCGGTCCATGCCAAAATCCGCCGATGAGCATCGTCGTGAGCAGGAAGAGCAATTGCATTGCAAAACCCTTTTTGTTGCCGCCGAGCGGAATGTAGATATAGTCTCGCAACCATGACGACAATGAGATATGCCATTTGCGCCAAAACTCAGTGATGTTGAGCGACTTGTAGGGCGAGTCAAAGTTGAGGCAGAGCCTGAAACCCATGAGCAAAGCCACGCCGATGGCCATGTCTGTATAACCACTGAAATCGCAAAAGATTTGGAGCGTATAGCAAAGCGAGGCGATGATATTCTCTGTCCCTGAAAAGCCCTCGGGCTGCGCAAAGACGGCGTCTGAATATTGGGCGACGTAATCGGCGATGATGGCTTTTTTGACGAGACCCTTGGTGATCAAGAAAAAAGCCTCGCTCACGTGCGACTTGGTGATCGTGACTTTTTCCCTGAGCTGTGGCAAAAAGTCGCGTGCACGCACGATCGGCCCCGCCACCAAGTGCGGGAAAAAACTCATGTACATCAGGTAATCTGAATACGTGGGCCGGGTGATCTTCTTGGAATAAATATCGACCAAATAGCTGATCGACTGAAAGGTATAAAACGAGATGCCGATCGGCAAGACCAAATGCAAGGGGCTGAAGGGCTTGCCAGCCAAGAAGGCGACATTCTCCAAAAAGAAATTGGTGTATTTGAAATACAGCAAAAATGAAAGGCTAAACAAGATCGCAACGACCAAGACGAGTTTGCGCGTCACGGGATTGGCCTGTCGCTCCATGAGCATCGAGAAGAGGTAATCGGCACTGATTGTGGCAATGAGCAGCAGTAGAAACACGCCGCTTGCCTTGTAGTAAAAATAGAATCCAAAGAGGATGATAAAAATATTCCGTAGTTTGTTTTCCTGATAGACAAATGAATAGCCGATCAGAAATAAACTGAAAATGAACAAGAATATCCCCGTGTGAAAGAGCAATGGCTCTTTGGGATTGTGTATAAACTGCGCTAGGAGGCCCGACCAATTCATGGCTTATTTCGGTTGTTGTAGGAGGATAAAGGGACTGTAGGCATACTTGGGATCGCCTTGGGTCTTGTTTTGGAAATGGATGTCGGTCGTCTTGCGCATAAAGGTCGCAACACTGTCCATCCACACCCGCGCGGCATCGTTGCTCGGGTGCATGCCATCTTTGGCGCGGGCGAGCACGAGCTTCTCAGACGCAGAGAAATGCTTTCCGACTTTCTCCCGCATGATGTCGATCACGCCCTTGTCTTCCTTCCAGGCAGCGGGACCGATCCAGGTATAACCCACGCCCTTGTCGGCAAAGGTGCCCATGATATGGTCGATATAGGTGCGACGATCGTCAAAATCGTTGACAAAGAGCTCATTGAGGCCGATCGCAAAGATCACGTGTACAGGATCGTAGCGGTCGATGAAATAAGACAAGGTGTCTGTGCTGCCCCACTGCTTGGTCGAGCTGCCATACCAGACGATCGAGGCCACGAGGTCATAGCCATTGGCGACACAGTAGTTATAGACAGGGCGGCGCAGACTTTCCAGTTGCGAGTCGCCCAACAGTAGAATCCGCGGCAAGCAAGAATCGGAACAATCGACGTGGCGATAGGGCTGCAGGTACAGCGGCGGCACGCTGTCTTGCATTGCCTTGACGACTTTGGGCGCCTTGCCCTTGACCCGTGAGGTGTCGATGTACATGCTCAATTTCCCAAAGTCAAAATAGGGGATCGTGTCCTTGGGCATCGGCACCTTGCCCGTGAAATATTTCTTGGGGGCAGGTGCTTCCATAAAGGGCAGCTTCACGACCTTCAACCCAAAGGGCAGCGGCGTTGCGCGATACCCAAGTGCAAAAAACAGCACAAACAATCCTGCGAGCGACAGGGCTACGATCAGCAGCGTTTTCTGAGAATTATTGGTCATTGCGATGTTGGGAAATGAGCCATGCGACGGCGTCGAGGTTTTGGTAAACCTTGTTCCAGCAGAGATGGCCTTGGTCTTCTAGGATGGTCATGAGTGGCTGCCCGCCAGCCACCTTGAGGGCAGCGATCATATCGAGCGTGCGCGCCACCTTCACAAGCTTGTCTTTGCGACCGTGAAATGCCCAGACGGGCATTTTGGTCAGCTGCGTTACCTGTGCCGTGTCACCACCGCCGCAAATCGGCATCGCAGCCGCAAATGTAGTCGGGTAGCGCTGCAAGAGGTCCCACACGCCAAAGCCACCCATGGAGAGGCCCGTGAGATAGAGGCGATTGTGATCGACACCTGCCGTGACAGCAATCAGGGAATCAAAAGCAGCGAAGGCAGCCTCCAAGGGGCCATTCATCTTGGCAGCCATCACATGGCTGCTAGCTGTCCAGTCGGTATCGACCCACTTTTGATCGACCGGGCATTGTGGGGCATAAATCGCATAGCAGGGCATTTGCAGCGCTTCAAGCGACTTTACGAGGGCAGGCAGGCCCACGGTGAGCTGCGCTTGGTTGTCGCTGCCGCGCTCGCCGGCACCATGCAAAAAGATAAACACAGGCACTTGCACGCCCGGCTCGTCATGGGGCGCTTTCAGCAATACCGTGTAGGGGATGCGATGGCCCTCATAGTCGATCTTGCCCCGCAGGGTATCGAGGGTTTGGGCCAATGCTTGGTCTGCAAAAAAGAGCAAAAACAGGGCGAATAGGCCGCGCATTGCCAGCATGCGAGGGCCGAGACCTCCGCAAACATGCATGCAATCCGCTTTCAAATCAGACAAAACAATCCTCATATTCATGCGCTACATTTCCACTCGCATCGGCAAAGACCCTGCCATCGATGGCTTGCGTCCCCAATTTGCAGCTACACCGCACCGATAGGGCATGCGATGTCGCTGTATTCATGCTCCCCAAACGGCTCATTGCAGACTTAAGAATTTCATTTGGCTGCAAAGCTAGCGCATTCCAGCCAAGCTTTGCATTGGCTATTGGTTGAAACCAAAAAAATTGTCCATAATTCTAGTCAAAAATCCCTGGTGCATCGCTGTCAGCACTTGTGACAAAGAGCATCAATTCCTCGGTTTCCCCAGGCAATACAATGGTCTCCTTGAATTGCATTCCCAGCCGCCCCAAGAGCTTGACAGACCGCACATTGGCAGGCATGGTGATGGCAAAAACTGGCGGCAATTCCAAGGTATATTCAGCATGGGCCAAGGTCGATCGGGCTGCCTCGTAGGCATAACCCATACCCTCGTGGCTCGGCAGGAAGGCAAAGCCGATGTCGGGTCCCGTCAACCCTGCCCTGCGTACAAGGCCACACATGCCGATGGGCACCTCGCCCTCGCGCAATGCGACGAGCCACAAGCCATAACCATGCTTCTCATAGCTCGTCATAGGCCCATTCTGAATGTAATGCTCCGCAGCCGCCAGCGTATGCACGCTGCGATCCCCGATAAAAGCCAACCAATTGGGCGTATTCACGAGTTCAAAAATGAAAGGGGCGTCGGCGAGCCTGAGCTCGCGCAGGTGCAGTCGGGGGGTGAGGAGGACAGTGGACATCGGGGACTATGATTTTGGGGACAAAGTTAATGATCTTACATGTATCCAAGACGCAATGCAATCGTTCGCGCACCGAGATTCCGCTCATTCGACCAAAAATGCATGCCCAGAGGCCCCCGTCTCAGACAGCGCCTGCAACCAATAGGCCCCCGGGGCAAGACCATCCAGTTCGAGGGTTTGGCAATGCGCAGCCGACCCATCGCGCCGCAGCACCACCTGACCAAGCGCATTGCGCACGGTCACCAAGGTGATCATCGCAGACGACAAACACACCTGCAAGCGAGCATGCCTTACAGGGTTGGGAAAAATCTGCAAATCGTCATCAGTACGCATCGCAACCGCGACTGGCCCGCAGTTGATCGCCGTCCCAGGATTGGAGAATAGTGCAAGATTGTAAACCGACCAATCTTCCCAATTGCCGCCGACGCCGGTCTTCCAATCGTTGAGGTCAAATGTCTGCCCGCCACTCGGCGTGCCTTGCACATGATAGACCTTGATGGCCATGCCATTCTGATCCCATTGCAAGGGCAGGCCCGGTACGCAGACTTCTGGCTGATTGCCAGGCACCTCGCAATTTACTTGGATGAAATAGGCATTGTCTTCACTGTTGGGGGCGTCGCCATAGACCTGTGCGATGCCATTGGTATCGATGCAGACGGCGGTGTACTCGTCACAGGCGATGCCATGGGCGGCCACACCATAGTCCGTGAAGATGCGGGCTAGAAATGCCACCTGCCGGCCACGACGGTCGGGATTCTCATAGTGCGTGTCGGTGATCACATCAGCCAGGTAATCGACCTGCAAGAAGCTGGTGGAATCGGGCGTCACAGCATTGTTATAGGGATTGGTCATGGCAGTGGCTGAGGTGACCGTGCCATTTACCGCTGAGAAATAATAGCCCCCCAAGATGGCCATCCCCGCACTCGTGCCGCCGATTACCAAATGCCGCTGCAGCAAACCCTCGTTGACAATGCTGTCGATTGCCGTGCCCCGCCAATAGGAAATATAATCCCATTGGTCGCCACCTGCAAACCAAATCGCTTCTGCCTCGGCCACGCGGCGCTGCACATAAGGATCGGTGGCAGCAGTCGCATTGTCAAAGCGTATGGTCTCTACCGAGTTGACGGTGACGCCGAGTTGGCTGTACAGATAGGCATTGTAGCCATTGGAGCCAGAGGCGCGCAAGACCAAGATATCCCCGCCTCCGCTCCGCTCCAAAAACCAGCGCATCGCATTGTCATCTTCGGTCGCTCCACCCATCATGCAGGTGCCGCCCGAGGCGATTGCAAGGGCATCCGTAGTATCGCCCGTAAAAAACGAGGTATAGCCCTGCGCCGAGGCGGCAAAATGCAGCAGCATACAAAGTGCAAAAAGTGATTTTTTCATCGTCATTCAACAATTGGCTGCAAGATAGCAAAACTCACCCGCTCGCAGCCATGGTTGAGCGTCGAAGGGTGTACGACAAATTCGGCAATTGAAGCGGGAGCTATGCCTGTCCCGCACATTGTGCGGGAGCTCCAACGCTGACGGAATCGTGAGCCGTGCCTGTCCCGCACGGAGTCCGGGGGCTCGCGAATTGATTGAGTTGCCGAATTTGTCGTACACCCGCGCCCAAGGCAGGCCAATCGCATGAAAATCGCTCGCTGCATCAGTAGTCCCGATCATGGACCATGCGCAATACCGTCTTGCCCGTTCGTTGGGCCTCCCCACAACTTGTGGGTAGGCCCGACGAACGGATAGCACCCGCTGTTGTAGGGCCGTAGCCTGCCACTCGGGGAGGCGCAGAGGAGCCCGACAAACCGATAGCATCGGTGTTCCTGATCGCCACTACGGACGAAATTCCCACCCAAATTGCCATTTTCAGATGCCATCGTTGACATCGGCAATCATCGATTTTCATGCGATTGCCCTAGGGTGAGCGGCAGGGCAATCGCATAAAAATCGCTCGCTGCATCAGTAGTCCCGATCATGTACCATGCGCAATACCGTCTTGCCCGTTCGTTGGGCCTCCCCACAACTTGTGGGTAGGCCCGACGAACGGATTGCACCTGCTGTTGTAGGGCCGTAGCCTGCCACTCGAGGACGATCAGAGGAGCCTGACAAACCGATATCATTGCTGTTCCTGATCGCCACTACGGACGAAATTCCTACAAAAGTGTTTTTCTCCGATGCCATCATTGACATCGGCAATCATCGATTTTCATGCGATTGCCCTAGGGCGGATAGCCATGTCCCAAATGAAGGAATGTAATTGCATTGGAAACATACCCTCTACAATTGAAATCAACACGAGATGAATTTCACTAAGCATAAAGTATTAGATGACTATCCGCATGTTTGACAGTAGAAGTATATAGGGTTTGTCATTGGTAGCGAAGTCTTGCGGCATTTGCTTCGGCTCCTTTGGAGCCTAGCAAATAACTCCAAGACTTCGCTACCAATGACAAGTGATGTATTGTTCAGATAATCAGCAAGTTGAAAAATTGAATAAATTCGTTGTGAAGGGATCGTGTTGCCAAATTGCGCGTCATTTCGACCGAAGTCTTTGGGTATTTGCAAGGCTCCGAAGGAGCCGCAGCAAATATCCAAAGACGCAGCGGAGAAATCTTGCGTGTAGAAACACCTCTACCCGACCGTGTTGCTGATGAACGATTCTTGACCACTTACCTTGTCCGCATTGTGGTCAAGCAGGAGGTGCTGAAGGCGCTAGATTTCTCCGCTGCGTGGTCGGGTCTCGGCCGCAGCGGATCCCTAGACCACTTCGATACCAATGACAGGTTGTGTATGATGCAGATAGTCAGCAGATTGTAAAATTTAAAAAAGTCATTGTGAAGGGATCGTGTTACTGCCGGGCAGGGAGTGTATCTGTGCTCAAGATCCCTCCCCGCACGTTGTGCGGGACACAGCGGCTACGCTACCAATGACAAGTGATGTATTGTTCAGATAATCAGCAAGTTGAAAAATTGAATAAATTCGTTGTGAAGGGATAGTGTTGCTGCTGGGCAGGGGGGGTATCTGTGCTCAAGATCCCTCGGCTACGCTCGGGATGACCAAGTGGGTTTGTCATTCGATCAAAAGGCAAATCCCATTTGTGTCCACTCGGGATGACCAAGTGGGTTTGTCATTCGATCAAAAGGCAAATCCCATTTGTGTCCACGCGGGATGACAGGTGGGTTTGTCATTCGATCAAAAGGCAAATCCCATTTGTGTCCCCTCGAAAAGACAAGCCTTGTACTCAC
>JANORP010000102.1:0-5679 GCA_031415375.1 Bacteroidota bacterium
ATGCCCTGGATGGAGCGGCGCTCGACCTTGGTCGTGCGCAGTCCCGTGCGCTCCATCTGCACTGCGCTGAGTGTGACACGGTCTTCAAGCGGAGACTCTACAACCTCATCTCGTGTTTCGGAGGGAGCCTTTCTGGATCCACAACCCGATCCACCAATAAATAGGCAACATGCGGCGAAGACAAAATATATAGTTTTCATGAAATCTGATCAATTGGAATTGGAAGAAGAAAATGTGCCCAGGAGATAGTGCAGGCGCAATACCGATTGGTTGTAGCGCAGCATCGCCTGGAGGTGGTCTGTCTGTAGGCTAAGTGCTTGCTGCAAGTGCAGCATGTGGCTGGTATAGTCGATCTCACCTTGCTGAAAGGCTTTGGTCGATTGTTGCAAGATCAGTGCGGCATTGGGCAAGGCTGCAGTAGCATACCAAGTCAAGCTAGTCGCCTCACGGTCGAGCATCATCACCTCCTGCACGATCAAGTGCTGTAGATTTTGCTCGCCCAGTTTGCGCGCGAGGTTTGCGCCAGCGATTTGCAACTTGGCGGCCTCGAGCTTAGCCAATTCGGGTTTGATCCAAAGCGGGATGGATAGGCCCAGCGTCACACCTTGAAAGCGTGCATTGGGGCCAAAGAAGACCTCGTTGCCATTGCGCGTCTGGTAGCCGATGAGGGTTTGATTGAAATACCCGAGGCTGATGTCGGGCAGCATCTTGCTGTGTACCAAGGCCCTCTCTTGCTGGGCGATCACGGTCGCCTGATCCAGCGTCGCCAAATAGGGATTGCCCGCAGCCAATGGCTGCGCGCGATCGACATTCGGTGGCGGCAAGGTTGCCCAGACGGTGTCTCCAAAGTCTGGCAGCGCTTCTGAATGGATCATCCACTGCAATTGCTGCAATTCCATTGTGATCTCAGTCTTGTTGAGGGACAGCTGGTTTTGAACCCTGCTACGCTCGGTGGCGGCAGTGGCTTTTTCCAGCATATTGGCTTCGCCTGTTTCATAGCGCAGCCGCGCCGCACGCTCAAGGCCAGCAAAAATGCTGTCTTGACTGCGCAAGGCAGCGCCATGGGCATAGAGGTATTGCAAGCGAGACCACGTCTCGCGGAGTTGATACACGACCTCGTTGCGCGTGACAGACCGCCGTAGCACAGCCTCCTGCACCCGGGCTTGGGCTAGGTCTTTGCGATGGGCAAAAACCGTAGGGAAAGGCATGCTCTGGCTCAGGGAGAAATTGTTGTCTCGCCACTCGGCACTGTTGTATTGACCGACCATGACTTGTGCATCCAGTTTGGGCAATTCTCCACTCGTCTTGGCCAATGCCTCTTGGTATTGAATCGCCATCCCTGCTTGCTGCATCTCCTGGTGATAGGTGATTGCGCGCGCCTCTGCATCTGTGAGCGTCAAGCCTTGGGCCAAAAAGGTAGCGGGGAGACAGAGCGCGAGTATGAGGGTAAGCAGCCCTATTCCAGCGCCTTTGTCGCTAGCTGTCGTTTCTTTTGCAGGCCTGCGCCTTCCTCTTTGCGAGACGAGGTAGAGACATGGCAAGACCACGAGCGTAAGCAGGGTCGCGCTCACGAGACCGCCGATGACCACTGTCGCCAGTGGGCGTTGCACCTCTGCACCTGCCGAGCCACTGAGCGCCATCGGCAGGAATCCAAGGGAAGCTACGGCCGCTGTCATGATGACTGGTCGCAACCTCGTGGCCGTGCCTTTCAGGATGATGGCATGCACATCGTCCATCCCTTCTTGGCGCAAGCGGTTGAATTCTGCGATGAGCACGATGCCATTGAGCACAGCTACGCCAAACAAGGCGATGAAACCGACTCCCGCAGAGATGCTGAACGGCATGCCACGCGTCCACAAGGCGAGGATACCCCCGATGGCCGAGAGGGGAATCGCCGTGAAGATGAGGAGGCTTTGCCCAAAGGATTGGAAGGCAAAGTAGAGCAGCAAAAATATGAGCACCAAGGCCGCAGGCACTGCGATCATGAGGCGCGCACGCGCCGCGATCAGGTTTTCAAATGTACCGCCGTATGTCGGGTAATAGCCTGCCGGAAAATCAATTTCCTGATCGACTTTTGCTTGCAACTCCTCGACGATGCTCTCGACGTCGCGCCCCCGCACGTTAAATCCCACGATGATGCGGCGCTTGGCATCGTCACGTTGGATTTGGTTGGGGCCGATTTGCAGATTCACATCGGCGACTTGGCGCAGCGGCACAAGCTGGCCATCGGCAGTCATGATGGGCAGGTTGCGCACATCCTCGATCGATTGCCGCTGATCGGTAGCGAGCCGCACGACCATGTCAAATCTGCGTTCACCCTCATATACCATCCCTGCAGATTGCCCTGCAAAACCTGTGTTCAGGGCACGGTTCACCTCGCCGACAGTGAGCCCAAAGCGCGCGATTTGGTCGCGTCGATAGGCCACGACGATCTGGCTCAGACCCGTTGCCTGCTCCACATACAAGTCCTTGGCCCCCTCGATGCGCCCTGCCAACTGGCCGATGGCCTCTGCCACGCGGGCGAGGGTATCTAGATTTTCGCCATAAATCTTGACGACGACATCTTGACGTGCACCGCTCATGAGCTCATTGAAGCGCATTTGAATGGGTTGTTGAAAGCTGTAAGAGACTCCGGGGATCAGCTCGGTGAGGCGGGCATGCATTTTCTCCGCCAATTCCTCGCGCGTCTCGGCACTCACCCACTCCGACTTGTCTTTGAGCACGATGATGAGGTCGCAGGCCTCGACGGGCATCGGGTCTGTCGGGATTTCCGAGGAACCGACCTTGCCGACGACCGTGACGACCTCGGGAAATTCATCTTGCAGTACTTTGCCTGCCGCTCGTGCGACGCGTATGGTCTCCTCAATGCTGCTGCCCGTGAGTACACGTGTCTCGACCGCAAAGTCACCTTCGTCCAGCGTGGGAACAAATTCGGCGCCCAGCTGCCCAAAGACCCATATCCCAAATCCAAGCAGCGATACAGCAGCACCCAAGACTGCCCAGCGTTGGCGCAAGGCAAATGCGAGGGTAGGCTGGTATAGCTTTTGGATGAAGCTGATCAACCGGTCGGAGATGTTGCGCTTGTGGGATGCTTTTTTGCTCAGAAACAGGGCACTTACCATCGGCACGTATGTGAGCGACAGGAGGAAGGCGCCCAAGATGGCAAAGGCGACGGTTTGTGCCATCGGCTTGAACATTTTCCCCTCCACGCCTACAAGGGCCAAGATCGGCAGATAGACGATAAGAATGATGATCTCCCCAAATGCGGCACTGGACATGATCTTGCCTGTCGAGTGTGCCACCTCGCGGTCCATCTCCAATTGATTCAATTTGGCAGTGCCGTCGCGGCTAGCTAGGTGGTGCAGCGTGCCCTCGACAATGATCACAGCACCATCTACGATGAGCCCAAAATCGATCGCTCCAAGGCTCATGAGATTCCCCGAGACCCCAAATAGATTCATCAATGCAATCGCAAAGAGCATTGCGAGTGGGATCACGGAAGCCACGACGAGTCCACCGCGCACGTTGCCGAGCAGGAGTACCAGCACAAATATTACGATGAGGGCCCCCTCGGTGAGGTTGGTCGTCACGGTTGCGATGGCCTTATCGACCAGCTTTGTACGGTCGAGGTAAGGATCGATCACGACGCCAGCAGGAAGTGTTTTGGAAATTTGGGCAATGCGCTCCTTGACATTTTGGATGACCTTGGAGGAATTGGCGCCCTTGAGCATCATCACGATCGCGCCCACGACCTCGCCTTCATCATTGCGGGTCATCGCACCATAGCGCACTGCATGACCAAAATCGACCTTGGCTACATCGCGCAGCAATACCGGTATGCCAGACGCGCCCATTTTGATGGGGATGTTGCGGATGTCTTCGAGGCTGGCGATCAAGCCCTCCGAGCGAATGTACCAGGCATAAGGCTGCTTGTCGATGTAGGCACCTCCGGTGTTTTGATTGTTTTGGGCCAATGCATCAAAGATATCGCTGATCGAGACTCCCATGGAGCGCAACTGCATGGGATTGAGTGCGATTTCGTATTGTTTGAGAAATCCCCCAAAGCTGCTCACGTCGGCGACGCCCTCGACACCCAGCAATTGGCGGCGCACGATCCAGTCTTGGATGGTGCGCAGTTCCATGGCATCGTAGCGCCCTTCATAGCCAGGCAATGCGTGAACTACATATTGATAGATCTCGCCCAGGCCAGTCGTGAGCGGTGCCATTGCGGGCACGCCCACACCATCTGGGATGAGGCTCTTAGCTTCGACCAGGCGTTCCCCCACCTGTTGCCTTGCCCAATACACGTCCACCTGCTCCTTGAACACGAGGGTCACCACACTCAACCCAAAGCGCGAAAAGGATCTGATCTCCTCAATGCCGGGGATCGTGGCCATGGTCTGCTCGACTGGAAAGGTCACCAGGCGCTCGATATCGGGCGCCGATTGGGAAGGTGCCGAGGTGATCACCTGTACTTGGTTGTCGGTGATGTCGGGCACAGCATCGATCGGGAGCTGTGTCGCCGACCAGCCACCCCAGATCATCAGTGCGATCGTCATCAAGGCGATGAGCGCCTTATTGTGGATCGAAAAACGAATGATGGAATCCAACATAGATAAATGGATATGATATCTTGAAAATCAATTGAATTGCATCCATTTCTGGTCTTACAGAATTGGATTGGTCAGGGCGGATTTCACCCTTGCGAGGTTGAAAATCAAGCTATCGGAGGATGCCAGACCGAGGAGGGATGCCGGGCTTCAAACTGATCATGCAAAATGGGATACCACGCTACAGACTGCACATTGGGAGGCAGAAGGAGCACAATCGCATGGATTGTCGTTGACGATTGGCAGCAGTTGCAATGGCAAAATGGGGCACAGTTCTCGACTTCCATTCCGCTCTCACTGTGGCAGTCGGGGAGCAGCTGCGCGGCATGCTGTGGATGCGTTTCTGTGAAATGGGTATGGTCTTCCACATCGCTACATGG
This sequence comes from Bacteroidota bacterium, assembly GCA_031415375.1. Taxonomy (GTDB): domain Bacteria; phylum Bacteroidota; class Bacteroidia; order J057; family JADKCL01; genus JADKCL01. Next base: position 4,991 of record JANORP010000102.1, read on the forward strand.
CAGCAAAGACAAGAAGAGGACCCAGATCGCCATAAACAATGCAACGCATTTCACACCGCGAAGGTAAGAAAAGTTTTGAACCTGCGAGGTGTTGTGTAACTGAAATTGCGGGGAAGAGCTTGGAACAGATAATCCGAACCCTCGATCGGTCAGCGGTGGAGCAACTACACTGCTGTCCAAAAAAAATAGACCACCCTGCGCCCGCAGGGTGGTCCTCCAAAAAATCAACAAACAAAACCAACTGTTCTAGTGCTTCAAAGTTAGCAAGGTTTTGGCATTGTGGTAAATAATTTATGCACACACCCAAGAAATCTCTGCGGTGATGGATGCGGCTCACAATCAAGCCTTCCTTGCAAAAAGGACGGCGGATGATCCCCAAAATCACCCTGCTCCACAAGGTGATTTTCACAACGCAGCATCTTCAAAACCCCCACAAGATGAATTGCCATTGGCTTCAGCTGTTGGCTGGGGGAGGGGGAAAGGAAAGGGCCTAGGGTAAAACGTGAACTTAGTCGTTATCAGCCCACAAGCCAGTAAAAGGAATATGGATTCAACAATTCTCATCCCAAATGGATGTGTGAATCCGCTTTTTTGCTTGTTTTGCAGGATGAAAGTTCTCTTTTCAACTTTTGGTTGCCCATCGCTGAGCGCAAGAAGGCCGGCTGCTGCCGACTCGAATGCACAACGTG
>JANORP010000103.1:0-19136 GCA_031415375.1 Bacteroidota bacterium
GGAGGCCCGACGAACGGATTGCACCCGCTGTTCTGGGGGCGTGCCGATAATCTGGAGGGCGCCTATGGGGCCAGCACATCAGACACCGTGGCATTTTTTGAATTTGTTGCCGCTTTGGCAGGGGCAAGGGTCGTTGGGGCCAGGCATTTTGAGGGACTGGTGCTGACCGTTCTTGTAGGTCCAGCTGCCCGCGACGCGCTCGAAGGTCGAGCGCTCATGGATGCCGCCGAGCTTGCCGTTTTCCATCGTCCAAGCGATGAAGCGCACGGTTCCCTGAGTGTCAAGCGTATTCCCAGCCTTGGTTTCCAAAACATCGAGGCGCAGGAAACGCGTTTGCGCGCACCAGCGCGCGAGGTCGGCAGCATCCTGCTGCGGAAGCAAGATCGGGTGTGTCGTCGCGAGGATATAGGGCACGCGCGCCAGCGCATACGCCGTGTACCGCGAGCGCATGAGCGCCTCGGCGCTGGGCGCTTGTGCGAGGCCATCGATATAGCGAAGGCAGCAATCGGCCAGCAGTTTTTGGCTTCCGCAGGGGCAAGTCGTCATGCGATCTGGGCGATGATGTCGCCGAGGTCGATCTGGAACTCGGCCTCGATGGCGGTGGGGAAGGAGAGATACTTGGGATGTTTTTGCAGATAGTTCAGAATCTGCTCCGAAGTCCAGTGGTTGTTTTCTACGAAGAGGTCTTTCAGAGATTCGATATGTTCCATGCGTTCGAAAAGAAGATCCGAATGGTTTAGTCCCAAATATTCGATCAATGCACGCGCTTCCTGATCCGATTCGCTTATTTCAATATATCTCCCGTTGAGGTATTTGATCCGCGATTTCAGGATCGAATCCAATTGAAAAAATAAGGTGCCGTCGTATTGCTTTCGGAGCTTCTGATGATTGGCCCAGGGAGTTACCGCGTAAAGATTGTAATATCCGTCTTCTCCTCCCTGAGAACTTGGAATGAAATGTTCTGCATGGAATTGGTCGATTTTGGTACAAAAAATCTCGGTGTAGGCACAAAACAAACATTGTTCCGCAAGTAGCAAGCTTTTCAATTCGCGATTGTCCCCACCGTCACGGTAACGGAGCTGCCCCAGCAAGATGGCTGAATCCGGACGTTTGCTGAGAAATTTCATCTTGCAGGAAAATTGTAAGATCTCCCGATTTCAAGGATTTCCGTTGTGAGTCGCTCCTTTTCGTCCTCGTCCGTCGTTTTGGAGAGTTCAAGCTTCTTTTGAAGGTAGGTGTTCCAAGCTTCCAATCCTTCTTTACCCATTAGCGACGCCACCGCAAAGTCTTTACGCAGCAAGTCGTTGGGATCGTCCCCGATCGGCGAATATCCACGCCTTGTGCGGACAGTCCCATCGCCATTCCACTCCAAAATGATCCGCTCATAGGGCTCAAACTGGGCCGCGATGATGGGATTGTGGGTCGCGAAGAACATTTGGGTATTGTTTTCTCCGTTTTTGTCGGTGGTCACTTGCCGATAGACATCTACGAGGTCGTAGAGAAAGTCGGGGAAGAGGCCGTTTTCGGGTTCATCGACTAGGAGGAAGCCCTGCTTGACCTCTTGGTTAAAATACAGCGAGAGAATATGACCGATTCTGAAAATGTAGTTTCTAATTCCCGTTGAAAGCTCTTTGTAGGGGATATGTTCGGTGGAATCTTTCAATTTTACATAAGCGTAAAGGTTCTGATCCACACTAAAGGGAATTTTTGCATTTTCGATGTCAAATTCAAGCCCAGCTTTCCCAAGTATCTTATTCCAGACGATTGAAATTTGAGTCAGAATCTTAGGATAGATTCCATCGAACTCTGCAATGAGATCAATTTTCCTTTTTTCAATATTCTCCTTACTGAGTTCAAATTTGTCTTGTGCGACTCTTCTCAAATGCGTGTGATAGATCAGTAATTTCCAGAAATCTACGATTCGCTCATCGGAAACTGAGTGTATCGAATTTGTGGACTTGCCGTATTTGATCGATTCGTCAAGTGTAGTTTCAGGAACATCCAAAAGCGACAATCCTAAATTATTCAAAGATTCAGCAGGCGCGGCAATTAGAAGTGTTTCTGGTTTCGAGTGCAGTGATATTTTAGCCCTAAGTATCTCTCTTTGTGACCTTGGCATCGCGCGATTATGCAATTTACCCAGGGCCAATCCAAGCCTGTGTGAATCCGTCCATAGCTCCAAAGTCTTTTCATATCCGGCATCTCCTTTAGGAAACTCAAATACCAGAAAAGTTCCATGCTTGTCGCTGGCGGATCGAAAGGCTTTACAAACAATATAGGGCTGATTTTCAAAAATGATTTTGGTCGCGATGTATTTGCCATCAGTCCAGCCAAAAGAATTAAAGGATTCTTCGAGCAAAAGAGCCTTTGCCAACATCTCCAAAACCACCGTCTTCCCAGTCCCATTCGCCCCGATCAAACAAATCTTGTCCAGCGGCTCGCCAGTCTCAGGATGCGTGAAGTCTAGAAATACGTCCTGAAACTGCTGGTAGCCGACGATGCGCATCCAGCAAATCTTGAGGCGGCCATCATTTTTGATTTCCATGCTACAAATTAAAACATTCTGAGGGCATGGTGCTATATGGGCCTTGGTAATTTTGGGGATCGCTGCTTGCTTTTGGAAGCCGACGAACGGCTTCTATTCTGCTTTCCAAATTTCGTACAACTCTTCTACGGTTTCTGCGGGTGATCCTGCGGGACGGGCGTCTATGCGGCGCATGATCCACGCTGCGAGGTGGCGGTTGTCACTTGGGTCTTCGATGGCTGGCGGCAGATAGACCAACCGATAGGCATGATAAGTGCTGGTAGCAGGCGCTTTTTGATTGGGAAGGATGTAGAATGGCCCGGCTTTTTCGATGTCAAACAGCTCTTCCATGTAGTAGGCGTCCACATATTCGGGTTCGAATTCCTTATCGGTCTTCAATTGACCATTCACATATCCGCCGTCGTAATCATACACCCACACATATCGATCTTTCAGCGGGCTGTACACATGCAGCGTAGCCGGGTCCTGACCTTTGGAGGCATCGGGCTTGATTTCTGTGGTGGCGAGGACCTGGTCTTCCTTGGTGAGCCTGATTTTGGCGGGCTGCCAGGGCAAGGCGATTTCAGTGGCTTCGAGTGGCGCGATGGTCGCTACCTGCTCACTGTCGATCCAGACCTGGACGATGGCATTTTCAGGATTCAGGATGGCAAGCCGATAGGGGACGGGCTGCCCTTTGAAAAAGGCTTTGCCTTCTTCGATGCGGTCGAGGGAATCTGCCTTTGAGTCCGCTGCTCTGGCCGCGTTGCGTTCGGAGATATTGCCATTGTCCCAGACCGTGATGCCCACGATCACACCCACGATGAACAAAACCACGAGCAAGGCCATGATCCATGGGCGCTGCTGTCCAAATCGCCGCACGGGCCCGACATAGGTCATGAAGGCGTATATCGCCCAGAAAATGACCGCTGCACCCGAAAGTGCGATCGTCGATTCCCAAGTTGCTGGGAGTGGAACCCGATTGAGGGTGATCTGCCAGTCAAAAGCGGTGTTGAGTACGCTGAGGAGGCAATTGATGACCAAGAGGCCGCCAAAGGCCATGGCGATGACACCAATGGTGCTTGTTTTCGCAGGAGACGGATTTGAAGAATTGGGTTGACTCATAAGGATTTCATTTATCCTACAAATCAAACTCTAAAAATGAAAATAACCAAGTAGGCTATTCCTTCAAAAGTGCGACGACGTCCTTGTGTCCATTGGCTTTGGCCATATCGACGGCGCGGTAACCATTGGGGCCGCAACGCACTTTGGGATCGGCTTTGTGATCGAGTAGCAACTTCACACACTCGACGTCGCCTTGGTTGGCGGCGATCATCATCGGGGTCCAAAATTGGTCGTCGGCGATGTCGGGCTTGGCACCATTCTCCAAGAGAATGCGTGCCACGTCGATCTGCCCGCCTGTGACGGCGAGCAGAAGCGGCGAGAGTCCATCATAGTCCTGAAGGTTTGCATCGGCGGCCTTGTCGAGCATGAGGATCACAGCGACGGTATTTCCAAGTTCCGAGGCAGCCATGAGCGGGGTGAGGCCAGATTTGTCTTGGGCATTCACATTGGCACCGTGGGACAATAGGAGTTGCAGAATCTCCACGTGGCCATTGGTCGCTGCGACGTGTAGGGCTGTGAGTTGCTCGATGCCTTTTTCTTTGTCTGTCGCGCGGATGTTCACATCGGCGCCTTTGTCGAGCAGCGCCTCGACGACTGCAACTTGCCTGCGGCTAGCGGCCATGATGAGCGCCGGAATGCTACGCTTGCTGCGGGCATCAGGCTTTGCACCTGCCTTGATCATGTCGAGTGCGACCTCCTCCTCCAGATTTTGAATTGCGTTGAGGAGTTTGGCATTGAGATTGTCTTGCGTGGAGCCTGTTGCAGCCGTCTCGATATCCTCGACTTTGGTAAATGAGGGTTTTGCCCCGCTTTCCAGCAAGAGTCCCATGACCTCGCTGTGGCCGTTTTCGGCGGCATGCATGAGGGCGGTCATGCCGTTTTTATCGACGGTCTCGAACTTGGGGGCACGGCTCAGCAGGATTTGGGCAACCTCAAGTTGGCCGCTCTTGGCTGCCATGATGAGTGCATTGGCACCCTCCTCATCGACACTCGCCACAGATGCGCCTTTGTCGAGGTAGATGATGACGAGCGGGGGATGTCCCATTTTGGCGGCGAGCAGGAGTGGGGTACGGCCCATGCCGTCGCGGCATTCGATTTTGGCACCCTTGCCGAGTGACTGCATCGCGAGGTCCATGTCCCCGACGATACTGGCGCGAATGAGATCATTCTCTGCGGGAGTCTGGGCAAATAGGCCCATGGCAGTCAAAAGCAAAAAGAATACAATACAAACTCTTTTCATCGTCTCAGATTATTGAAGGCTCCTCAATCGCTGACAAAAATCGTTCCGTAATGCTGATTCTGCAAACGAGTTTTCCCCAGCTAGCAAGAAGGGCGATGCATTGGGACGAAATCCAGCATTGGCCCTGCCATTTTCGGTTGTCAAAAAAGAGGGATGCGGGCACAACGAGATGGAAGTATTTTCGTACATAGTGATAGTAATACTTTAATCACTCTCACTGTCATTATGAAAATTGAAAAGAATTTTACAGCGCGTGCAGGCATGCCGATTTTGCTCAGCCTCTTGGCCATCACAACGGCTTTGGTGGTTTTGGGCATCGTGCTGCAATTGCCGATACTCGCCCTCGGCAGTATCCCCTTGCTCATTGTGAGCATTGGTTTCAAGATCGTCCCTCCCAATCATGCGGTGGTATTGACCTATTTCGGAAAGTATGAAGGCACGCTCAAAGACAATGGATTTGCTTGGGTCAATCCATTGTATGGCGCCAAAACCCTCTCGCTGCGTGCCCGCAACATGGACCGCGAACCTGTGAAGGTCAACGACAAACTCGGAAACCCGATCATGATCGGGGTAGTGCTCGTGTGGCGGGTCGAGGATACTTACAAGGCAGCATTTGAAGTCGATGACTACCAGAAATTCGTGCATATTCAGTCGGAGTCGGCGATTCGTCAGCTCGCCACACATTTTGCCTACGACAAGTTTGACGATGACGAAACCGAAATCTCACTGCGCGATGGAGGAGAAGCAGTGCATGCGATGCTGGAAGAAACCCTGCGCCATCGTTTGGAGATTGCCGGCGTACAGGTCATCGAAGCGCGCATCGCCTACCTTGCCTACGCCTCTGAGATTGCAGGTGCGATGCTGCAAAGGCAGCAGGCAACCGCGATTGTGTCTGCCCGCAAAAAGATCGTAGAGGGAGCCGTTGGCATGGTGGAGATGGCCTTGCAACAATTGGAGGAAAAAGAAATCGTAAAGCTCGACGATGCCAAAAAAGCCGCCATGGTCGGCAACCTGCTCGTGGTGCTTTGCTCAGAGCGCGCCGCAAGTCCAGTGGTGCAAGCTGGGACATAACAATCCTTGACAATCAAGCCTAGCATGGGGCGTAGGTGGTGTACCGAAAAGTGCATTGCCTGCGCCTCATCCTTTTTGTACAAAGCTGGGCTGGCTCTGTCGATTGTGTAATCTGGTGTTATTTAGATAGTACATATTGTGTGCCCACAATCCTGAACCTGAGTGTTTCTGAGATCGGGACGATCGGGCCATTGCCTTCCATCCCATCTTTGGGGCAGCGGCCCAGCCGCTTCAGGACGAGTTCATAGGGCTTGCCAGGCGTATTGTCTTCAAATGTGAGATCTGAGGAATAACTGTATGCCCGAGGCTCCGTCTTGGGATCGTCAAACATGCCCTCGTTGCTAAAGCTTGTATTGTAATCGATCAAGGTTTCAAACTGCCCATCGATGAGCCCGATGATCATGATGCCACCCTCGGTGATACCTTGGGCGATGTAGCCATAGTTGAAAAGCACCCCAAACATGTCTGGACCGATCGTTACGAGTTTGTTGCTCGGCAGTTCGCCGTAGGAGCCGATCTCGCCGAGGTCTTTTTGCAGGGCTTCGATAAACCATGCACCATCTATTTCTTGAAACATAGCTGCCCCGAGAATGGGAGCGCAGGCATGACATTCCTCCCATCCCTCTTTTTCACGGCTAAGCGTCTCGGTGATCAGGAGCATCTTCCTACCGTCTTTGGTGCCGAGCGGATAGGCACCTGCGGCGCGTGTGTGCAATGAGCCATCGTCGGTGGCTTTGCTCTCAAAACGCTTGGCTTCATGGGGCTTACAAAGCCATTTGGAGCATTCGATGTTTTTGTCATAGAGGCCATAGATGACCTCCATTGCTGCTGGCACTGTGAATGCGCCCTCAATATATTGCCGCATCCCCGAGTCGGGCTTGGTACTGTCTGTGCGCACGATGCTCACTGAAGCATGGGACGTATCGAGGCTATCGATCATAGCGAGTGCAAGGCCGGTAGTGTCGTCTGTTGCAGACGGATTCTGGCCCGTCTGAGGAATGCAGGCACTCAGTGTCGCCAACAACAATAGGGTGTAAGATAGTCTTTGCCGCATAGGTGGTTCTTAGAATGAGCGAAGATAAGAAATTATCGCAGCGTGAAATCGATATTGGATGTCGCGGGCATGGAAGATCGGCTGCATGTGGCCTAAGACGCATGCCCATGAATTCTCTCAGGCGTGAAACTGATTGTCGTCAGGCAATTGAGGGATATTTTGGGTGCAGCATTTTTGTAGGGAGGACCAACTGCCGGGCACCACTGCTGCAAGCGATAGGGCGCGAGGCGCAAGTAGGGATCTTACTGTGATTGAAAGGCAGGTCGTCACGATCCCCGCTTCAATTCCCACGCAAATACCGCTGCTGCTGTCGCCGCATTGAGGCTCTCTGCCTGTCCAAATCGCGGGATGGTGACTTTGCTGATGCCTGGCATCTGGGCAATGCTGGGTGGCACGCCCAGACTTTCATTTCCCAAGAGCATATAGGGTCGGTCTTGGATCGCTGCTGCACTGAGTGGGACGCCGTCCATGTCGGCGCAGACGACGAGGTGCGCATGCAACTGCAACCATGCTTCTAGATCATCGAGCAGATAGAGGCGTGTGCGGAAAAGGGAACCCATGCTGCTGCGCAGGACTTTGGGGTTGAATGGATCGACTGTGCCAGGCCCGCAGATGATGCTGGGCATGCCAAACCACTCTGCGGTGCGTAAGATCGTGCCGAGGTTGCCGGGATCTTGGATCGCAGCCAAGATAAATGCTGGGCCGGGCGGCAAATGATCGACCGGATTGCCAAGCTGGCAAAGGAGACCCTGCGGAATGCGCAAGATGGTCACGACACCCTCAGGACTTACCTGTGTGGTGAGACGTTTGAAATCCTCGCTGCTTGCCACGAGGAGTAGGTGGGCTGGAACCTGGAGATCGCTGGGAAGTATTTTGCCTGATTGCAAAACGATAGCTTCGATTTCATAGTCAGATCGAAGGGCTTCCTGCAACATTTTGAGGCCTTCGGCGATGAACAGCCGCTCCTCATAGCGGATTTTTTTGAGCTGTAGGGCCGCAAAAAGTCTTAATTTCGCCTTGGACAGTGGCTGCATTGCTGATTGAAAAGCGCAAGATACATAAACATTACCAATGACCAGCGTCAGCTGACTGTGATTCGCGCATTGGGAATGGGGCAGCAATGGCTATGGATCGGCCTGCTCATGGTGCTGATCGGCTCCTCTTGCGCCACCAATCTATATCTGCAGCCAGGGGAATATCTACAGAAGGGCGATCCCACATTTTCCAAAAGCAAGGTCGTAAAAGCCGATACGACTGTGAGAATGCGCATCGAGAGCCTCAAAGAACTGGGTTTGAGCACCGTCGATCCCGATCTCCTCTACAGCTCTGTGCGCAGCCGTCCCAATCGCCGGATGCTGTTTCCCAAAACTTACTTGCATTTGTATAACCTCGGTCGCAGCCTGCAACGCTACGAGTACCCACCTGAGCGCTGGTTGCGCTTCTTTTCCCCCAACAATCACGTGATCGATTCGATCGCGAGTTTTTTGGTACACACAGCTGGAGAGGCGCCGATGGTCATCGACACGGTGATGCTCAGCAAAGACGTAGAAAACCTCAAGAATGTCTATTTCTCGCAAGGCTTTTTCCACACGAGGGTCTATTACCGTGTGGATACCTGTTTGGGCAAAATCAATGCCCATAAAGCCAATGTGACCTTTCTCATCGATGAGGGAAAGGCAGCGATCATTGACAAGATCCGCCCACCGCTGATTGCTGATGAAGAGATGCGCAAAGTGCTCCTGCGCAACATGGGCGACTCGTATCTGCGCAGCGGTGACGCCTATATCGAGGACAATTTCAGCGCTGAGCGGGGACGCATCTCGACCGTGATGCGCAACAATGGCTACTTTGGTTTTTCGCCCAAGATGGTCTTTTTTGACATCGATACCTTGCCGCCCGATACATTGGGTACCCCGCCCACCAACGAGGCGATCAAAGATTACCAGCCGATTTGGATACAAGTCAAAGTACCTGATGCGCAGCCTAGCTTTAATGTTGGTCGTATCTCCATGATCATTGAGCCTGCTGAGTTTGATCCTGTGCTGGACGATGTGATGAAGGTTGTGAGTCCCGGCACCATGACCGACTCCCTGCGCAAGGCTTGGCAATTGTCTGCTGCACACTACAGCGACAGCTCGCGCATCACCTTTATCACATACGAGCGAGTGCTCGAGCGCGTGAACCTCAATTTTCTGGAAAAACTCGTGACCCTCGTGCAGGGCGAGTCCTATATGCTCAGCAATGAGCGCAAGACGCAATTGCGGCTCCAAAACCTGGGCATTTTCAAATATGTACTCATCAAACCGTCGATTGATGAGGATAGCGGGATTGTGGATTTCACGATTCAAGCTGTGCTGATGCAGCGATTCCAAGCCAAGGCTGGTTTTGAGGGCTTTTTCCAGAATGATCCCATTCTCAAGAGCAACCTGCCGGGCGTTGGAGGCGAAATCGGACTGCGGGACAAGCTGGTGTTCAAAGGCGCTGAAAAGCTTGACTTGAGTGCCAAGGGGAGCGTGCGGTTTTACCGCAGGGCGGCTGGTGACACACTCTTTGCATTCTTGGAAGGCACGGCTTCTGCCAGCCTGCAATTCCCACGCATTTTGGCACCTGGACTAGCGAGTAAAAATATCCAGGGGTTTGAGCCCAGCACCAACTTCACATCCAACTTTAGCCGTCAAAACAGCAGGGATTATACCCGCAACTCCTTGAGTCTCGACTGGAATTATCGATGGTACCATAGCTCCATCAACAAAAAAGCTCAGAGCTCGGTCTCTCCCTACGTCGTGACTTTGGTAGGCAGCCGGTTGGAACCCGTCTTCATCAAGCGGATCCAAGCACTCACCAATGACAACCTGCGCGCACTCATCATCCAAGATTACCGAGAGCGCTTCAGCTCGTGGGGCAACTACAAATTCACCTACAACAATGCAACGAGCGCCAAGCAGAAGCATAGCCTGAGCTTTTTTGCCAATGCCCAGATGGGTGGTAACACGCCATATCTCATCGATCGCTTTTCGAGTATCGATACTTCCTATACCGACCACCGCATTGGCAGGATCTACTACGGGCAGTATTTCAAATTTTCGGCTGAATTGAAAAACAGCTGGCTCATAGGCCGTCATGCCTCCTTTGTGATGCGCAACTACACGGGCCTCGCCAATCCTTGGAACAATTCGCCTTATGTGCCTTTTGAATCGCGGTTTTTCAGTGGTGGCTCGACCTCGATGCGCGGCTGGCGCGGCAACTCACTCGGTCCAGGCACTTACAGCGGTACCGGCGGAACCGACAATGGCTCCAGTTTTAACTTTGGCGTGTCACCAGGTGGGGAATTCGTGTTTGAATCCAATTTTGAGCTGCGTGCCGATGTGTACAAATGGATCAAGATGGCCATTTTTTCAGACGTAGGAAACGTATGGTTTTTGCCAGGAAGCGTCGTGGATTTTGAGGGTTCTAAACTCTCAAAAACGACTTTTTACCAACTGGGGCTTGATGTGGGTCTCGGACTGCGCCTAGATTTTGATTTTTTCCTGTTCAGGATCGACCTTGCCAAACAAATTTATTCACCCGACCTCCAACGTTTTGTGATTAAGTCTGAGAGTGGGAATTTGGCATCCAATCGTTTTCAGCTTAATTTCGGCATTGGATATCCTTTTTGATGAATGGAGTTCGAGAAACTCAAAAAAGACATTGAAGCTCAAAAATTTTCCCCGATCTACTATCTCGGAGGGACAGAGCCTTATTATGTCGATAAATTATCACGTTTGTTAGAAGATCGAGTGCTGGGTCCAGGGGAGGATGCATTCAATAAGTCAGTGATGTATGGTGCTGAGACCAAGGCTGGTAAGCTCTTGGGAGAGTTGCGCAGCTTCCCGATGATGGCCAATCGCAGACTGGTCGTGCTCAAGGAGGCGCAGGCACTGGGAAAAAACGAGTGGGATGCTTTGCTGTCCTATTTCGAAAAACCAGTGGGCAGCACGGTATTTGTCATGACCTTCAAGGGCAAGGAACTCGATGGTCGCAGCAAGCTGTTCAAGGCCATTGAAAAGAATGGGATCGTCTTCAAAAGCAAGGCGCTGTATGACAATCAGATACCCGCTTGGATCCAAGACTATTGCAGCCTAAGAGGCTATCAGTTGGCACCCGATGCCACACGCATCCTGAGTACCTATCTTGGTACGAATTTGGCGTTGATCGAGAGCGAGTTGGAGAAGATTTTTCTCTACATGGCCAGCGATACGAGCAAAATGGTCTCGTCGGCGATTGTCTTTGAGATGATCAACGTCGATAAAGACTTCAATGTCTTTGAACTCATGAACAGTCTTGGAGCGCGTGATCATGCCAAGAGTCACTGGATCGTGACCCACATGATGCGCAACGTCAAGGACAATCCGCCTGTGCTGATCGTCTATCAACTCTTCCAGTTTTTTTCGAAGTTGATGCGACTGCAATCACGCAAGCTCAGCAAGCCCGCCGAGATTGCGGCAGAGCTCAAAATCCATGAATTCATTGCCAGGCAATATGTCGATGCATTGCGCAACTATCAGAGTCGGGAACTCTACCGCAACATGACACATGTATTGGAAGCAGACTTGTTTCTCAAAGGTGTGCAAAGCACACATATGAGTGACGAGCATGTGATGAAGACGATGATCTATAAATTACTAAACTAGTACCGCCCTAAAAGGGCGTGATGATTCATATATAGCGTTGAATATCAGAACTTGGGTCGAATGAAGAGTTGTCCGAAATACCTTGCCTTATTGCTTTTATTGCTCTCTGGGGTCCTGTCTTTGTCTGCACAAAACAGCATCATCAGAGGTACCGTGCTAGACGAGAAAGGCGAGCCAGTGATCGGTGCCAACGTCGTGATATTGGCCCAAGGTACTGGCGCATCGACCAACGTGGATGGCATTTTCTCCATCCCTAAGTTGCCCGAAGGAGACCATACGTTGCGTGTGACCTATATAGGAATGGACACTATTTATGTCAACTCCAAAGTCGGTAAAAACGTGGCTACGAGTGTCTCTATCAAAATGATAGAGAGTTCAACCCAGCTTGACGTCGTCGAGATCAACGATCAAAAGATCGGGAAAATCCAAAAACGCTCGATCGAGGTCGGCGTCACACGCATCACTAGCAAGCAGATCAACCTTATGCCCTCGCTAGGCACCCCTGACCTCGCCCAATACCTACAAGTCTTGCCAGGTGTGGTCTCAACGGGTGACCAAGGTGGCCAAGTTTATATCAGAGGTGGCACGCCCATCATGAATATGACCCTGCTAGATGGCATGATCGTCTATTCGCCGTTTCACAGCATGGGTATCTTCTCGATTTTTGACCCAGATTACATCAAATCGGTCGATGTCTATTCGGCTGCCTTTCCAGCCCAGTATGGTGGTCGCGTTTCGTCGGTGATGGACATCCGCACCAAGATGCCCGAGTTGCGAGGCATCAGGGGCAAGGTCAATATCAACCCGATTTCCACAGGATTGATGATTGAGGGGCCTTTTAGCCGCAAGAACATCGATAGGCCAGGTGGGAATAGTTTTTTGCTATCGGCCCGTAGGTCTTACCTCAATCGTAGTAGCCCCGTCGTCTATCCTTGGATCAAAAATGAGCTCAGTGACAGCGTGAAAGGCTTGCCTTACTCGTTTACGGACATCTATGGAAAAATCGCATTTTCAGATGGCTTGAATACTGTGGACCTCTTTGGCTTCTACAACGCCGACGATGTCAACTATCAATTCCCAGCCAACATTGGTTGGAATCAATTTGGCAGTGGAGCCCGTTTCAGGTTGTTGCCTCCCCAAAGCAATGTGATCTTCACAGGCAATTTTGCCTACTCAAGTTTCAAGTCAGGATTAAATGCTGCCAGTGAGAACTTTGAACGGTCCAGTTCGATCAATGGCTTCAATGGCGGTTTGCGATTTACGTATTTGCTCAACTCTATCAACGAGCTCAATTTCGGACTTACCTTTCTTGGCTTTCACACCGATTATCGGTTCAGCAACTCCTTTGGCAACCTCACAGCGATTGAGTTCAACAATACCGAGGCTGCTGCTGATATCAGCTACAAAAAGGTTTTTCGCAAGATCTATACCGATCGCAATGACTCCATCAAGGACTTGGTGGTGCTTGAGCCGGGCTTGCGCCTGCACTACTACAACGACCACGGTCACGTTTCACCTGAACCCAGGCTCCGGGCCAAGTTCAATTTCAACCGCGTGAGCATCACGGCTGCTACGGGATTGTACTCACAAAACCTGATTTCCGCCAATAGCGACCGTGACGTTGTGAATGTATTCAATGGCTTTCTCGCTGCCCCTGAGTATGTTCCCAATGCAATCAAATCACATACCTTGCAGACAGCTTCCCACTTCTTGCTTGGTGCTGAGGTCGAGTTGTTTCGCAACATGTCCACCCGCATAGAGGGTTGGTACAAAAACTTCACGCAGCTCACCAACACCAATCGCGACAAGATATTTCCCACCGACCCTGATTTTATCTTCGAGAAGGGCAAAGCACGTGGCGTCGATCTCACGTTGCGGTACGAGACCAAAAAGCTCTATGCCTATGCCACCTATGGACTCGCCAAAGTCGATCGCAACGACTTGAAACGCGTGTATCCGCCTGTCTTTGACCGTCGTCACAATACCAATGTGGTGCTCGCCTACTTCACTGGTGAACTTTACAAAGAAGGCTCCTTGATGAACGAGCGTCCAAAATTTACCGAGAAAAAATGGGATTTGAGCATGCGTTGGTCATTGGGTTCTGGATTCCCATTTACGCAGACGCAGGGATTCTTTGAGAAGATCGATTTCCAAGGGAATGGTGCTCAAACCAACTACGCCAATCAAAATGGTACACTCGGCATCCTCTATGCCGACTCGATCAATGCTGGCCGATTGCCCTACTACCATCGCCTCGACGTCGCTGTCAAGCGCAGGTGGCAGTTTGCCAACAAGTGCATGTTGGAGGCAAATTTCACTTTGATCAACCTTTATAACCGCAAGAACGTATTCTACTTCGATAGGATCAAATTTGCAGTAGTTCATCAGTTACCAATTATACCCAGTTTAGGTCTTACATTAAAGTTTTGAGTATGAAGAGATTCGTAGGAATTTTCATATTCCTTTGCGGGTTGGGGATGATCAGTATCGCGCAACAGCCTGCATACCACGAAGCCCTGGGTATCTACAAAGACGCAACAGAATTGCTTGACAAAGCAAAATATGGTGCGGCTGCAGAAAAATTTGGGCAATTCATAGAGCGTAGTCAAAACACGAGCTATCGGCATGGCAAGCTAGACTTGGTCGCCGAAGCCCGATTTTGTCAGGCACTTTGTGCATTCAACTTATTGAATACCAATTCATCAGGCCTTTTTGAAGGCTTTATCGCCGAATATCCTAACCACCCACGTACCAACGAAGCCCTGTTTTACATCGGGAAGATGCATTACATGCGCAAGGAGTACAAGGAAAGCGTACCCGCATTTGAAAAAGTAGAGTCTGGCAATCTGACAAAGGCACAAGTGACCGAGTCGCGTTTCATGCTCGGATATGGCTATTACAAAGAGGGACGCGACAAGGACGCGATGAATAAATTTCGCCAGATACGGCTTTCAGAAGGCGTATGGGGTGAAATGGGCGCTTACTTCTTTGCGGTGCTCGCCTACAAGGATCATGAATATGCCGAGGCTTACGATGCGTTTTCGCGCGTAAAGCCAGACGCCAAGTATGCAGAGAACCTCGATGTACTCAAGGCCAGCTGCTTGCTCAAGCTCCAGCGCTATGATGAGTTGGATGCACTCGGCGCCGACCTGCTCAAGGAACACGACCGGGCATCGGGAGAGGTGTTTTTCATCTTGGGCAATGCTGCTTATGACCGCAGCAAATACAGTGACTGCCTCAGCTACTTGGAAAAAGCAGAAGAGAAGCGCGTTGTTTTCAACCGTGTGGCGCAGTACCGCATGGCCTATTGCTACTACAGGCGAGGAGATTTTGCAAAATCCCAAACGCGGTTTGAAAAGGTCACTTCGGAGGAAGATACCATTGCCCAAAATGCATATTACCATCTGGGGCATTGTTTTCTCAAATCAGACAAGATCGAAAATGCCCGCACCGCGTTCAAGAAGGCAAGCGTCCTGAAATTTGACGGCGAGTTGGCAGGAGAGGCGCTGTACCAATATGCCAAGGCCAGTTTTGCGACCCACTTTTTTGACGATGCCCAGTCGGCACTCGAAACCTACCTCAAGGAATATCCCCAGGGAGAATATGCCGATGAGGCAAAGGGGCTGGTAGGAGAGATCCTACTATTTGCCAGCAACTACAAAGAAGCCATCGATTACTTGGAGCAAAACGAGGGGCTGCGCAACAATCGCTCGCGGGTCGCCTACCAGCGTGCATGTTACATGTATGGGAGTTCATTGTTTGAGAAACACCAATATGACGGTGCCGCAACCCATTTCAAAAAGGCATTCAATACCAATCAAGACAGCAAGCTCACGATGCTCGCCTACTTTTGGTATGCCGAGAGTCTGTTTAGGCAGCAAGGATATGAAGAGGCGGCATCTGCCTATCGCTCATTTCTCGCCCAGCCTACTGCGCCACGCCATGAACTCTTTGGGATGGCTCACTATGGCCTAGGATGGTGCCGCTTTAAGCAAAAAAACTTTGAAGAGGCTGGCAAAGGATTTGAAAAATTCATCGGCTTGGCAGACCGTGACAAGCACCGTGAGGAATATATCGATGCACTCTTGCGTGCGGGCGACTGCGAGTTTGCACGAAAGAGCCTGCCAGGTGCGCTGCGGTATTACCAGCAGGTGCGCGACTTCAATGGCAAGGACACAGACTACGCCTTGTTTCAGATCGGTTTGGTTTACATTCGTCAGGAAGACTACAAGCGCGGCGCCGAGGCGATGGTCAATTTAGCCATGAACCATCAAAAATCGGGCTACCGTGAGGCTGCCCTCATCACGAGTGCAGAGACCTATCTCTCATGGCTCGACGACAGCGGCAACGCCGCCAAGTATGCCCAGATCTTTACCAAAGATCATCCCGACAGCAAGTACATGCCCCGCGCTGTGATCGTTTTGGCGATCGCAGAGGGCAAGTCTGGCAATCGCCAAAAAGCCACCTATTGGTTCAAAATGGCAGCCAATGAGCACTGCTACAATGAGAGTGCCCGCACGACGGCGCTCACCAATCTTGCAGAGCTCCTCAGTCCAGAAGACTATGATGAGGCCGAGCGCCAGTCTTATGACAAGTGCCCGCTGCAAAACGACGATCCAAATCGCCAAGCCAAGGAAGAAAACGACATCGACGTAGCCGATCAGCGTTTCTTTTCCGAAAATTATGGCTCTGCGATCGACCGCTATACCCAGTATCTCAAGGAATTTTCCAGCGGTCAGTACATCTTTCAAGCACACTACTACCGTGGGCAGAGCTATGAAAAGACGGGCCGCAAGGCCGAGGCACTTGCAGACTATGAAATGGTTTACAGCTCCAATATCCCCAACGATTTCAGTGTGAAATCCTTGAAGGCCGCAGCCGACATCCAATTTGCCAGCGGCAACAAGATGGCTGCCATGGAACTCTACAACGCCATGCAAGACAAGAGCAAGCGTGTTGAGGATCGCCTAGCAGCCCAGTTTGGGAAGGCCGAGGTCGATATGGCCAGCGAAGACTATCGCGCAGCCAAGGCAGAACTATTGGCGATCTTCAACGACGCCAACACCACTGATTATTCGCGTACCAAGGCCCACCTCAAAATCGCTGTCTGCGACTATTTCTTGGGCAGCCACGACGAGGCGATGGTCGTATTCACAGAAATCGAAGGCAAGAACAAGAACACCTTTGGCGCTGAAAGCCAATATTACATGTCGCGCATTCAGCTCGACAAAAAGGAATATGAGCTCTGCAAGGAGACCGCCTTGGCTTTCAATGTGAAGTATGACGTGTACAACTACTGGAAAGCCAAGGCTTTCTTGGTACTCGCAGAGGCTTACCTCGGTCTCAATGACAGTTTCCAAGCCCAAGGCACACTGGAAAGTATCGTCGCCAAGCTCAAGCCGACCAATGAGTACCCCGAGATTTTGAACCAAGCGGAGAAACGGTTGATCGCGCTCCAGGAGGCCAAGCGCATGCGTGAGGCAGGTGGCACAGCACCTGAAGACGGCCCGCTCAAAGGCAAAGTTGAAGACTTGATAGAGGAGAATAAGTGATGAAAAAGCTGATGATCCATGCCACCTGCTTGCTAGGTCTTGCAGTGGCTATTCCGGTCGGGTTGATGGGGCAGGGTGGCGTCAAGGTCGATGATATCAACGTCACCGGTGACTGGGTGCCCAATCTCGGAAACATGGAAAAACCTGATGAGCAGGTGACTCCCGTGGACAACAAGATTGAGACCAAAGAAATGACGTATGAGGAGAAGCAAATCAAGGCGCCTTCCTCCTATGATCCGTTGGTGCCCAAGCTCCCTGCGCCGCCCAAGCCGCCCATGGACGAGCTGCAAAACAACCTCGTCAAAATCAGCTTCGGGCGATTTGCATCCCCCTACGCCAAGATTTACCTCAATTCGGGTCGCAATGTCAATGGTCGTGTAGGCCTAGACTTCTCGCATGCATCGAGTAGCAAGGGCTATCTCGACTATGCCGAGTGGCGCGACGATATCGGTGGAGCCTACGGCGAATATTATACCCAAGAAAACACCTTCAAGGGAAATATTCGCATCAAAAACTCCAACTACTTCTACTTTGCCGACACCACGGTGCGGATCAATCCTGAGCTCAAAGACAGCATTCGCAACACCTTTACCAAGATCGAGGTGAATGGTTCGGTGCTCAAAAATTACAACCCCGAGGGCGTAAACTACGATGTCGGCGTGCGTTTCCAAGGGTATTTTGACCGCTGGGATGACAAGGAGATGCATTTCTCGGTGTTACCCAAGCTCAATTGGAAGATCACCGACAAGTTTGGAGCAGACATCTACAGCGACCTCACATTCAGCAACAGCAGCTTCGACACATTACAGCAAAGCCGCTTTTTCCTAGACGTCACGCCTACCGTGACCTTCAAAATGGATGGGCTGAATGTGCAAGGTGGCATCAAGGTCAATTCATTCACTGGAACGACCAGCAAGTTTGCCGCATATCCCGTCCTCAAAGCCAATTATCAATTGGTGCCAGATAAATTGAGCTTGGCAGCGGGTCTGGTAGGAGAGATGCGCTATTTGAAATACTATGACCTCATCGACCAAAACCGTTACCTCGATCGTCAGCCCGACATCCGTCCTATGCGTGACGCATTGAACGTGTACCTGGGCGTCGATGGGCAACTCGCAAAGTATTTCACATATACAGCGCGGGTCTATACCAAAAAGGTCAAAGATCAGCTCATCTATTTTAACCCTGAAAACGCAGCCTATTTCCAGATGCAATACGACAGCAACTTCACGCAATCAGGTGCTGAGTTGTCGCTGATCTTTAACAAAAACGACAAGGTCAGAGCTGGGATCAAAGGCGATTTTCGTTCGTTTAGGACCAGTAATATCGTCAAGAATTTCAACATGCCAGGCACCAAGGTCGATATCTGGGGTAGCTACAACTTTGCCAACAAAGTCTGGATCGCTGCCGAAGTCTATGTCTTTGGGCCGCGCACGATGGGACTCACCAACGATTCTATTCCCGCTGAGATCAAGCAAGGCGTAGTCGCCGACGTGAACCTGAGCGCTGAATATAGGTTTTCAAAAAGGCTTTCGGTATTTTTGGAGCTGAACAACCTCTTGGACAACCGCTGGCAACGGTGGTACAATTACCAGGAGCGTCCATTTGATATCAAAGGTGGTCTAACATTTAGTTTTTGATGCAGCTCGATCCGCAGCAATCCCTGCAATTGGCATTTCGGCACTTGGACGCATTTTCCGTGCCCCAAGTAGGAACCTTTGTGCGCAAGCGTATAGCTGCGCAAATCGACCACCAAAGCAAGCGCATTTTGCCGCCGCATGAAATCTTTGTACTGGAGGCAGGCGAGGCACAGGTAGGATTGCTGGAGGATTTCTACAAGGGCTATCACAATCTCAGCCCCGAAAATGCAATTGGCCTCGCATCCCAGGTCGGGTCATGGGTG
>JANORP010000104.1:0-63801 GCA_031415375.1 Bacteroidota bacterium
CACCTGTCTTTTTGAGGCGGGACCATAGCTGGATGAATGCCATAGAGAGGAGGGCAAAGTGAAGGCATAGGGGAATCGGGGAGAAACAGGAAGCAAGGGTCTGGCAGGGTGCCCCTGGACAGTATTTCCTTTGAAATTTGAGCGGATTGCCCTAGTTTTCCATCCATGCGCTGGGGCTTTTTTTACATCTCGTTGTTCTATTCGATGCTGGCTTGCCTGGCGGGCAGTGCATTGCAAGCACAGGTGCGCGCAACACAGACGCCCGAGGCGCTCTCCTTGTGGCTCCCTGGCAAGGCCGAGGCAGCCATCGTTTTTCCGTTGCAGGAGGATTGGCTGATCGCACGCACGGCGAGCTCCACCATGAAGGGGCGATTGGGATCCTTTAAGCTCAAGGAACATGTGAGCAGCCATTTCAAGTTTGAGGCGATTGATTCGATGGTCGAGGTTGCGCAGGGCGGCCTCCAAATCGACGGCCATTTGCGGGAACGAAGCCGAGTTTGCGCTTTCAGATTGCTGGCTGTGGCAGCCGGCGAAAACGAAATGCAATTGTCGATCCACATCCTCGGCAACGTGCCCATGCACCGGATCATCTTGCGCTATGTGCAACCGAGTGCCGCGCATCTTTTTGGTTTTGGAGAACAATTTTCCCACTTGAACATGCAGGGCCGACGTGTAACGATGATCCCCGAGGAAAATGGCATCGGGCGTGGTGATCCCAAAATCACGCCTTTCACGCGGCTAGCCGGCGTGGCAGGGGGCGATTGCAGCACCTATGCCCCGATTCCATTTTACATGCGTACCGACGGCAGGGGTATTTGCGTCACCCAAGGTTCGCCCTGGTACTTTGATTTTACGCAGCGCGACCGCGCAGAAGTGTATGCCTTGGAGGGTTCCTTGGAAATGAACATCTGGCAATACCAGAAACCATTGGACATCATCGAAGCCTTCAGCCGCATCAATGGGCGATTTCCGATATTGCCCGATTGGGCATTTGGAACATGGCTGGGCATCCAGGGCGGAACAATGCGGGTGGATTCCGTCTTGAAGGTCATGCAAGCCGCAGATTGCAACCTTGCAGCGGTTTGGATCCAAGATTGGGTAGGTCGGCGAGCAACGCAATACGGCAGTCGGCTGCAATGGCATTGGGAGGCAGACACCGCGCAATATCCCGATTTGAAAGCATGGATTGCGACCCAAAATGCACAACAGATCAAGGTACTGGGCTACATCAATCCCTTTTTGAAGGCAGAAAGCAAATGGGTGGATTCCCTCAGTCCCTACTTTGCACACGATGTCCATGGGGTGCCGATTTGCCTGCCCGTGGGCGGTTTCGACGCCTATCAATTTGAGTTGAATGATTCGGCGACGACGCAAATGATGATCGCCCTCATCCGCAAAAACATGGTCGATGTCGGCTTCTCGGGCTGGATGGCAGACTTTGCAGATTGGTATCCCTCCAAGGCATATTTGCGCGACAACTTGGGGGGACAAGCCCCATGGATTGCCCGTCACAACAATTACCCGATCAGATGGCAATACATCAACCGCCAAGCCATTGCGGCGGCGCCCGATTCCAGCGACTACGTCTTTTTCAGTCGCTCGGGTTATTTGGGTGCAGGCAAATATGCAACGGCCTATTGGGCAGGCGACCAAATGACGAGCTGGGGCGAAGACGATGGCTTGCCTTCGGCAGTCAAGGCGCTGATCTCCTCGGGCATGAGCGGCATTGCGATCAACCATAGCGATATCGGCGGCTATACCAATGTGTCAAATGCCCTGCTGAAAATCAACCGTGACCCCATCCTGTTGCAACGCTGGACCGAATTCGCAGCCTTCACACCCATTTTTCGCACGCACGAGGGCCTAATTCCCAGCCGCAATGCCCAAGCCTACGATACCCTTCATGGCCTCGCGAAAAGTTTCGCAACCATGGCCCGCGTCCATACTGCGCTTCGCCCCTACTTGAAATCCTTGAATGCCGAGGCACATGAAAAGGGCTGGCCCATGGTAAGGCACTTGTGGTTGCATTACCCCGACGACCCAGAAGTCCTGGATTTGAAATACGAGTACCTGCTTGGCCGCGACATCTTGGTCATCCCCAATATTGCGCCACCCACTGCGAGAGATGATCGATCATCCGTACACGCCTATTTCCCAGCGGGAAATTGGGAGCATTTACTGCAACCCAATATCCTCGTGACGGGAGCGCAATGGTTGGAAGTGGATGCGCCACTTGGGAGGCCGGCGGTCTATATTCGGGCAGACAGTCCTTGGAAGCTACAGCTGCAAGCGGATATTGCGGAGGCTTATCGCTAGGGCGCGTGGCATCGAGGGGCGGATGGAAGGTGTTTTGTTTGCGAGAGGATAGCATTCGAGTGTTGAACGGCCAACCTTGGGTTTTCTTGAGTTTTCGCATCGCACTCCTACATCGCCAGCCTCCGGGACAATTGAAAAATCGGCCGTACCGCCAAAGGTTAAGTTATTCGCTACCTGCACATTGGCTGCGGTGGTGAAGCTGGAGGCTGGCTTGGGCAAGTGGTTTCTGATGTCGCCGTTGCAGGCCATTTGCAGGAGCATGATGCTCACTGCAAATGGGATTCATGATGAATTTCGTATCCTTTCAAGTTTTGATCGAGTGGCGCCTTCTTCTTGCCTCAATCGCAATTGTTCCTTTTGTAGGATACTTCAACTCGCCTGACGCGCGATTTGACGGATCAATTTTGGGGCGGCGTCTAGCAAGCAGGGGGAATATTTGGGGGAGGAGGCGGGCTGAGGCCCTTCGTTTCGGGAGCCCTTGGGCTCGAAGCCTTAGGTAATTCATTCACCACAGTGCCACCGGGAATTGAATTTCAACGGATGGTGTTACTGCACAAAGGTGAACGAATGGCCTCTGGCTATAGCCATAGGATAGGGGAAAGACGTGATTTTGGTAGTAAGCTGGTTTAATGTCGTGGCACGAAAGGTGGGAAGTCCTTCCACAACGCAGTAAATCATCATCAAGAAAGCGGCTTGATTCCTCAAGCCGCTTTTTCAAAAATCAAGATTTCCTATCCTTCAATGACGATAGAGTAATTGAGGTATGGGGTCGTACCGGTTGACCCACAAGTTGATTGATTTTGCAACCTGTAGCTACTCATTTCAGTTGTCGCCTGGATAGGGATGCCCAGAGAATCCCCTTTACCCAACGTTCCGCTCGCCAACAATGTGCCAGTTTTGTCATGGTAGAGCGCATACTTGACAGATGCAACATTGCTTGGATTAGAAAGTCCAACATTGGCGCCCTGTTTGGAGGTACGAGAAAATACCAAAGAAGTTGAACATTTTAGGGCACCTGCGATGATGTCCTCGATACCCGCCAAATTGTTTTGAAGCTTTAAATTTTCCATAATTTTTCTAATTTATCCCTTACTCGTAAGGCTTTTCAGGTTACCTCCTCCCGTGAAAACACTGCACAGGAACAGTCCGTTTTTTAGCGTGGGTTCTGCTCCACGTTTTTTGGTGTTGGTTGCAAATTTTCCTTGGTTGCCGCCTGATGGCAGCGCATACCCTACCCCGCCTGTTGCCGATTGGGCAATTGGATCAAAATAATTCGCCAAATGCTGGCTATATGATGTCGATTATCTTAGTCAAAGGGGGATTCTTCCGTATCTAGGGTGCCAAGGATCACAATGCCATCTTTATTCGAATTCAATGTGATACCGATCGGAGCGTTCTCCGAATAGCAAGCCATAGACTTGATATCGTTGATATTGTTGATCGAGATTTCAGCGTCGTCTCTTCTTATCCAAATGTATTGCGGCACTTTGGTGTGGTTTAAGCCGTTGCCATTGACTTTAAACTCGACGTGAGTGGGTACACCCAAATGAACGACTTGATTTTGGTGAGAGATTTGTTCGTGTTCAAGAACGGATGTACTAACTCCTGCGATTTTTACCGAGACTTTATAACCTTCTGGCATATCGTTTCGCCAATTGACGGCAATAGTTCCCCCTATAGTTGCGTTGTGAATCATAACTCAAATTTTATCGTGATGAATAATTTGATAACGATACAAACCTAGCCATGTGATGACTCGAAGCCAAACCAACTTACCAGCGATTTTACACGATCAAAACTTGAAAAATCGTCCAAATTTTACTAAAATAGAGGGTTGTCAGTCCCCAAGTTTAAACGATCCAAGTACTTTGGAAGCTCCGGAAGAATTGAAAAATTGGGTGGAAACCCTCACGAAGGCTGAAAAAAGGTTCATCAAATTGCTAGGCAAGGCCCGTGCAGGCAATGCTGATAGTCAGCAGTTAGAGCTGTTTGACTGGATCAACCAAGCCGAGCCCAACGCCCATATTCCCGAAAATGCGAAGTTTCGAAACAACCTAGCTACGGTTTCCAACCGCCTCAAAGACTTGATCTTGGATGGTCTGCGGCTGCTGAACAAGGTAGAAGATACGGATGCGCTGCTGCGCACAACGCTCGATGAGATTGCCACATTGTTCAAGAAAAAGCTTTACGATTCAGCCTTCAAGCAAAGTAAGCGTGCAAAAAAGCTGGCGCTGTCCTGTTGTCGATATTCCTTTGTGTTGCAATGCCTTGAGTGGGAACAAACCATTTTGCATACGGAAGGCAGTGCTGAAAAATTGGATGCCTTGCAACAACTGCGCCGCGAAGAAAAGGAAGTGCTTCAGAAAATGGAGGACTTGCGCGAATTGCATTTTCGGCATGAATGCCTCAGATCACTGGCGGCCCAATTCTTGGCTGCTAGAGACATTCATACCCAAGGAGAAATTCGCGCCTTGGCAGAGGGGGACCTGGTGCAACGCCATAGCGAGGGAAAAAGCTATTTGGAACAAGCCTTGGCAATCAACATACTATGCATCCAAGACATTCTTTTGCGGGAACCTTTGTCCGCCTTGACACGCTACATTGCATTTTTCGAGGATTGGATAGACAACCCTGAATGGCAAATCGACCAAGCACCACTTTTATTGTACATCTGTCGCATGTACCAAAACACCTGTTTCCAAAGTCAATTGACGCTGGAACAGGTCCAATACTACCTTGCCCAAATCCCTGATTTTGGAGTTTTTGCGCCCGATTTAGGCCGCGATTTCAAGCGCTTGCTCTATCACAACCGACTTTCTTTGGCCCTCAACACCGGCAACTTTGAAGCTGCCAAGGGATTGATCCCCGAAATCGATCAATGGCTAACGCGAGAATCTGCGCATTTGCCCGAATCAGCCATCCTGCCCTTTCTCCACAATTTTGCGGTGATCGAGTTTATTCATAGCGAATTCGCGGCAGCCAATCGGTTGGTGCAGCGCATCTTGAAAATGCCCAATCGCAAAGCGCGCCAGGACATCCGCGACTTTGCGGTCTTGTTTCGGGCCATCTTGCAATACGAAATCGGGCAGTCGGGCCTCGACGAATACCTCACGCGTGCAGGCAAGCGGCATTTTGCGAAGCAATCGCGCCAATATGAATTTGAAGTTGCCGTATTCCAATACCTGGACAAGACCCTGCGCGTCGCTGACTCGAAGGAACTCTTGGTGCCCTTGACGCAACTGAGTGCCACGCTCGATGCGCTTTCAGAGCAATTGCCGTGTACCTCCCCCGTCTTGGGCTTGATCGAGGTGCGGCTGTGGGCCAAAGCCAAATTGGAAGGCAAGCCCTTCAAGTCGGTTTTTATGGAAGCCGTATTGAACAATTTGGAAGAATTGGGCTAGGCCTCCGACTAAGCCGCAGGCCGCTGCAAATGTCGCACTAGAGGTGCCTTGCTGCGACTCCAGTATATTCCGAATTCAGCCACTCGACGAACGAATTACCTACGATCAAGTCAGAACATTTCCTCCCCTATGTGTTCCAGCTCGCATTGGTATTTTCGCGACAGGCTTGTGTCTTCCTGCTCCAAGCGATCCACGAAAGCATCGACGTCGCTGGCATGCTTCTCCTCAGGATTCGCTGCGAAAAGGTTCCCAAGCAAGAAAAAACGCATCGTGATCCGCCCGATCCACGTTTTGACAATCCTACTCGGCTCTCGTTTCAATCGCAGAAGGATTTCAGGGTACTTACTTTTGTGGGAAGTTTGGGTTCGCCGATGCCAAGCATCCACTTTCTTCATGAAATTTTGATTAAACTTGCCTTGACAAAAGCCCTGCGGAGGTAGCGTGCGTGTGAACAAAGGCATCCAAAATGCCGTTCCATCCACCTCCAGATGCAGGAGCGATGTCTCGGGGGGGGATTTTTGACGGATGTTGGAAAGGTATGCTTGGGACACTTGATGTGTCGTGTGCAGAGAAATTCAGCCTCCATTACCCAAATAATGCAGCAGCATGGTCAAAGGCACATTGATCCCGATCGGCGGGAATGAGGACAAGGGGAACGGCAAAAACGAGATGTACACGCTCGAGTTCCTCAAAGAAGGCATCCTCTCGCACGTGGTGCGCGAGGCTGGCGGCAAAAATGCCCGCATCGTCGTGATCCCCACCGCGAGCAGCATCCCCAAGGAGGTCGGCGAAAATTACCTGGATGCCTTTGACCTCTTGGGTTGCAAGCATGTAGATGTGATCCATATCCAAGACCGCGACGACAGCGACAAGAAAAATTTCATCAAGCTCATCGAAGAGGCCGACTGCGTGATGTTTTCGGGCGGCGACCAGAGCAATATCGTGAACCGCATCGGGGGCACGCGCATGCATGAGATCATCCTGGAGCGCTACCGCAAGGAAGATTTTGTGATCGCGGGCACGAGCGCGGGCGCCATGTGCATGAGCACCGAGATGATCGCGGGCGGCAATATCACCGATGCCTTGTTCAAGGGTTCGGTGCGGATGCGTGACGGCATGGGTTTCATCCCCGAGCTCATCATCGACAGCCACTTCATCCAACGCGGTCGTTTCGGTCGTTTGGCCGAGGCCGTCGCCAAGTTTCCCAACCTCATCGGGGTCGGTCTCGCCGAAGACACGGGCGTGATCATCAAAAACTGCAACGACTTCAAAGTCATCGGCAGCGGCATGGTGGTGATCTTTGACGGCAGTACACTTACCCACAACAATGAGGAAATCCTGGAGGTCGGCACACCGATGTCCATGGGCAATCTCGTCGTGCACATCTTGAGCAACAGCGACCAGTTTGTAATCAACGAGCGCAAGATTGACATCTTGCCTTTGGACGCAGCGTTTATTTGAGGGTTTGTCGGGCCTGGTTTCCTACTGGTGTGTGGGCCATGTTGCGCGATTGGGAACATTGCATGCCCTATTCACAACATTGTTTGAATTTAATCTGGGCAAAAGCATAAATTGGCTATGCTTGATGGGGAGGGCTGTATGCCTTGCCTACAGATTTTGATGTGGTATGTGCCCAGCAGGTGTCGGGCGTGTCGGCCGAATGCCTGCTAGGAAAGAAATAGCCATCAATCCCCAAACAGATGGAGGCTGCTGGCCAAACCTGATGCCACGACTTGTTGTTACAGCTGTTTGCCTATCTGAACCAAGGAATAGCTTTTCAATCAATTTCAATGTTGCGAACACCGATCGATCCAGAAAGCCAGCCAGCAGATCCCAAGCAATGGGTTCGCACAAAGTTTTGGATGTTGATGCTGTTCGTAGTGAGTATTGGATATCTTGATGCTCAATCGGATACCTGCCCCTCTACAAGACTAGGCGCCCTGAACAAGGAGGTCTTTGCCAATGTGGTCAAGGATCCTGATCCCACTTATTTCAAGGCTTGGGAGATGTTGCAACTGGCCAGGGAAGAAGGCATGCCAACGTTGGAATCTAGGGCGCATGGGTATTTATCCACCATCTGGAATCAACGCAATCGCCTTGACAGTACCATTTTTCATTCCCGCAAGTCCTTGGAATTGTCGATCAGGTCTGGAAGTGCAGCTGAAATCTCCAATGGATACAGCACGCTTGGCAATGCCTTGGAGACTTTTGGAGAATTGGACAGTGCTTATGCGGCCTTTGAAAATAGCTATCAATGGGGCCTCAAGTCCAACAATCGGCGGTCTATTTCACGCGGATTGCTCAACATGGGGATGGTGCAACGCACGCTGGGAGATTATTTGAAGAGCCTAAGGCACTTGCATGAGGCAGAGCGGCTGTGTCTGGAATGGAAAGCTTATCCCTTTCTTCCCAACCTCTATTGGACGATGGGGGAGGTCTATTTGCTGCTCGGCGAGGCAGATTTGGCATCGGAAAACCTGCACAAAGCCCTTGCCAAGTCAAGGCGTTCAAAGAAGCGCTTGGTGGCGGCGCGCACGCAGCTCTCCTTGGGAACCCATGCCATGCTCATCAGGGATACTTCAGAGGCATTGTGCTGGTTCAATGCCAGCCAACAAACGGCGCGCGAAGGCCACTATCCCCGATTGGAGGCATTGGCAGCAGCCAAGATTTCCGAAACGTACCTTGCCCTTGGACGAACGGTGGATGCCATGGCTGCTGCCCAAGTGGCGGTGGTGATCGGTAGGCGTGACGATGACAAGGTGATCTTGGGTCAGGCGTTTCTGGCCTTGGGCTTGGTAGAATTGCAGCTCGGAAATTTCGAGGTTGCTTACCGCGACTGTGATCAGGCGCACGCGTTTGCGAGGCAGACTGGTCAAACCAATGAGCGGATTGCCATTTGTGAATGTCTATGGAAAAGTGCCGAGAAGGCTGGGAAGATGTCTGTCGCATTTTTCCAGCACCGTGAGTTCATCCATTTGAGAGACAGCCTCCACAACCGTGAAGGCAACATGGAGATCGCCAGGTTTGAGGCCAATTTGCAGTATGAAAGGCAACGGGTCACCGATCGTATTTCCCAAGCCAATCAGCGTTTGCAGCGTGAGGTGGCCTATCAAATGCAGCTCGGCATCGAAAAAGAGCGTACCCGATCATGGTGGTGGATCAGCGGATTTGCTGCAATATTGGCAGTAGGCGGTGGCCTTGCAGTGATCATTATTCGGCGACAGAACAGACGGCTTGTCACGCAAAACGGCTTGATCCAAGACCAAAACCGATCGATTCAAAATACCTTGGAGGAAAAAGAAGTGTTGCTGCGTGAGGTACACCACCGCGTCAAAAACAACCTGCAAGTGATGGTGAGTTTGCTGGAAATGCAGGCGAGCAAAGTCGAAGACCTCAATGCGATCGAGGCCTTGCTGACCAGCAAGGGGAGGGTACAAGCCATGTCGCTGATACATAAGAAGCTGTACCAGCAAAGCAATATCACCGACGTGAACTTTGGGGAGTATTTGACACAGCTGGTAGTGGCGATCGAGGGGCTGCATGGCGTCGGGACCAAGGTGGAGACCACCTTTGACTTGGTCGAATGCAGGTTTGGGATCGATACTGCGGTGCCATTGGGATTGATCCTGAATGAGCTGATCACCAATGCCTACAAGTATGCCTTTGTAGGCCGCGCCGAGGGTCGATTGTCGCTGTCATTGTTGCAGAATAGCGAGGGGACCTATGACCTGGAAGTGCAAGACGATGGCAATGGGCTGCCCCAAGGATTTGATCTTGACCAAAGTGATACCATGGGATTGCAGTTGGTCGAGGGGCTGGCCAGGCAACTGAGGGGCCGGTTCATGATCGGTCGATCCCTATGGGGAGGCCCATTGTTCACTGTAAGGTTCACGCCCCAAAGCCGATGAATACAAAGCGCATTTTGATTGTCGAGGATGAGTTTATCATCGCCCAAAACCTCAAGCATATCCTGCGGGAGCTGGGTTATGTGGTCTCAGGTCATGCTTTTGACGCAGGGCAGGCCTTGGACATCTTGCGCAAAGGGGAGACCGATCTCGCCTTGCTCGATATCAATCTGGGCGCAGGGATAGATGGCATCCAACTCGCAGCACAGATGCGTCGCGACTTTGCCCTGCCTTTCATTTTCCTCACCTCGCATTCAGACAAGCAGACCATTGAGCGGGCCAAGGAGGTTTATCCAGCGGGATTTTTGGTCAAACCCTTCAATGCCAGTGAGATTTTCCCAGCCATCGAGATCGCCATGGCCAATGTGCAGCAGGAGAGTGCCCGCGATCACCTGTTTGTAAAGGTCGGGACAACCCTGAAAAAGGTCTTTTTCAGCGAGATCACGATCTTGAAGGCCGATCGGGTGTATGTGGAGGTGTATCGCAAGGGCCTGCCCATGCTCATCGTGCGGGAAAGCCTCCATGTATGGGAGCAAAAATTACCACTGGAATTCATGCGTGTCAACCGCAGCAACATCATCCATTTGGCCTACGTCGATGCGGTCGCCGTGACTACAGTCGTTGTCGATGGGAAGGAGATCGCCATCAACAAGCAGGTGAGGGAAGAGATTTTGGTAAGAATCGGGTAAGATATTGGCATACGGGCCATCCTGTGACCAGCGGTCTCTAGAATTGATGGGCGCAACGGTGCGGAAAGATCATCTTTTTTGGGAACATCATTTACATGATTCGGAACATCGGCGAGGATTGTGACAATTTTAGCTGTACCTTTATTGCCTGCAACTATTACCGGATTGTTCAATTTTTTTCTTCGACCGAACTTTGGATAGGAGTTTAATTATAGGCTGTGCCCTGATGTTGTGCCAAAGCTTGCTGTGGGCGCAAGGAGGAGAATTTGACTTCAAGCATCCCATCAAGGTCTCTGGCGGGGCGAATGTAAACACTGGGTTTTACACGTCTTTTGGTGCTCCCAACCGCCGTCCGCCATTTACTTATGCCCTACAAGCCAATCTCAATTTCAAGCTCTTGGGGGTGATCGATGCCCCTTTCAGCGCCAGCTTCAGTCAGCAGCAGGCAGGGTTCACGCAGCCCTTCAACCAAGTGGGCATCTCTCCCAAATACAAGTGGGCCACGGCCCATATCGGGTGGCGCAGCATGAACTTCAGCGACTTCACGCTCGCGGGGCATACTTTCTTGGGCGGCGGGGTCGATCTTACACCCAAGAATTGGAAAATTTCGGCGATGGCCGGCCGTTTCAAGAAACCCGTCGAGGAGGCCGATGCCCTGGCGAATGGCGCGACGACCACCTACAAGCGCATGGGCGTAGGCCTCATGGTCGGCTATGAGAAAAATGGCAATGGCATCGAAGGCTCCATCTTCACGGCCAAGGACCAAATCAATTCCATCGCCACACCCGTCGCCAATGCCGACGTGACGCCCGAGCAGGGTCTTGTAATGGGCATCAAGGGCAAGAAAAAACTCGGCAAGAAGCTCGACATCGAAGCCGAATATGCGCAGAGCGCCGTCACCCGCGACACCCGTGGGCCCATCGCGAGCCTCGAAGGCGGCAGTAGCCTCGCCTATTTCGGGCCATTGTTCCAGCAGCGCAGCGGCTCGGCAAGCCATGCCGCTTACCAAGGCAAGATCGGCTACAAGGCAAAAGCATTTAACCTCGGCCTCAAATACAAGCACATCGACACCGACTACCGCACGCTCGGCGCCTACTTCTTCAACAACGATGTCGAGGACGCCACCTTGAATGGCTCCACATCGCTCTTCAAGCAAAAGGTAAGCCTCAGCGCCAGTGTCGGCGGGCAAAGGAATGATCTTGCCAAGATCAAGGCAACTCGAAGCTCTCGTCTCATTTACAGCGGCAACATCGGCTATGCCCCTAGCCAAGCCTGGAATTTCAGCCTCAACGGCAGCAATTTCAGCTCATTTCTCAGGGTAGATCAAAACATCCTCACCGACTCACTCAACTTTTACCAAGTCACGCGCAATCTTGCGATGAATGCCATGCACAGCTTTGGCGCAGACGAGGCCAAGCAGAGCATAAGCGGCAATGTGAGCTACCAAAACGCCGTGGGCCGCAAGGAATACAGCATTGTGCCCGAGAATACGACCGATTTCTACAACCTGGCATTGGCCCATACCCTCAAGAAAAAATCGCTTGGCCTCGACTTCAACACCATGCTGAGCTATACCCATACCATTTTGCCGGGCGCGACCACGACCTTCATGGGACCGACATTTGGCGTGTCGAAGGGATTGTTGAAGAAAAAAGCTAAATTGACGTTCCGCACATCGTTTCAGACGGTATTTAACAATGCTGCCCTGAGTTCGACGGTGTGGACCAACCGCCTCAATGGCACATATAAGGTTGGTGAGCACCATGGCATCACAGCCAGCATCGATTTCCTGCGGAAGTCGGCCTATGCCACCAACGCCACCAAGCTCTCCGAGATGCGCGGCACGATCGGATACTCTTTCAACTTCTAAGCAATGAGAATGCCAGCATCACATATCACCTCGCTTTTCAAGCTCAGCAAAGTTGGCTTTGTCATCGCCATCGCTCTGGCCCTCTCTCTCACTCTCCCACTCACACTGAAAGCACAGGCTTATCCAGCCATCATTCAGCTCTCGGTGCAGCCGCCTTATTCGCCCTACCTCACCGACCTCATGCAGCCGGGGCAAGAGCGCATTCAGCTGAATGTGAATTTTCTGGATCAATCAGAACCCTCTTGGGATGCCAAAATCAGGTTGTCGATCGAGGGCAATGGTTTGCTGCTCAAGACCTCGCGCCAATATTATCAAGCGGTGACGCTCTCGCCCGGCCCCAACCTCATCGATGCTGTGCAGATCGAGCAATTGCTCGACTTCAGCAAGATGGACGTGCAGGGCGCGAACAAAAACGACTTGGTGAATGCAGGCCGCCTTCCTGAGGGCACCTATACCTTTTGCGTCGAGGTCCTCGACGCCGGCCGCGAGGTTGCATTTGCACTGCCGGGCTGCTATACCGCAACCCTCATCCAAAACAATCCGCCGCAGCTCGTGTCGCCACTTTGCGACGCCGTCATTTCCGCAGCCGGTGGCCAAAACATCCAGTTCAACTGGATCCCGATGCACGATCCCTCGATCCAGGTGCGCTATGAGATGAAACTCGTGCAGGTGCCGCAGGGCATGAACGTGAACGATGCCATCAACGGCACCTCGTTCCCGATCCTCGATTGGCTGGAGATCAACTCGACGAGCTTTACCTACGGTCCCGAGCAATTGCCCTTGGACCTGAACCAAAAATATGCCTTCCAGATCCGCGTGGTCGATGTGAATGGCCTCACGACGTTTGAGAATGACGGCAAGGCGCCCGTGTGCTGGTTTACCTACGGTTACAGCAACGACGGCACCATCGACCTCACAGCACCCGCCAACCAAGGCCGCGTCGATGATCCAGAAAAGGTAGATTTCGCTTGGTCTGGTCCAAGCAATGCCGTGAGCGGGCAACAGCTCAAATACCACATCAAGGTAGTGAAGCTCGCTGCGGGCGAGCGCGTGACCAACCAAGCTGCCGCAGCCGCCTACATGGATCGCACGCAGGGCCTCTGGTACGACGATTCGACCGACATCATGCCCAATATCTACGGTGGCAACATCACCGTCGAGCAGCCGCTGGAACCCGATGCCTACTATGCTTGGCAAGTGAAATCCAGCACCGACGGTTTCAAAACCGCCAAATCGGAAATCTGGGAGTTCAGGGCACCGCCTGTCGTCTATTCATTTTGGGCCGCCGACGGTGCCTACATGATCACTGTCGATAACACGACCAACATCACCAAAGTAAGCCCGACCAAATACAGCAACCTCGCTGGCTCGGGCAAGGTCGTCTTGGCACCTGGTGAACAGCCGACCGAGGTGAGCTATACCGGCCTCACCGTCGAGATGGTCGCCAACAAGTGGGTGCTCAAGGTCGGCGAGGTCGTGGTGCCCAAGACCGAAACCAAGGAGCTCGACATGGGCGACTATGGCGACGGCACCTACGACATCAATGCTTGGGTGCTCACGAGCATGGAGTTTTTGGCACAGGGTCAGGTGAAATGGCATTTTCCCTTGTCGGTGAATGCGCCGGGCAATGCCATGGTGGTCTCGGCTGAAAATGTGCGCCTCAATTACCTGAACAAAATCCTGAGTGGCGCGGTCGCATTTGCTGAAAACCAAAGCTATGACCTTTTGATTCCCATGGGATTCAAGGTCAAATACAAGGCTCCCTCGCAGTTTATTGTGGCACCGGGGGGCGTCACGACCTTGAAAATGGCGGGCAATGTTTACTTCCCCGGCAGCCTCAAGACGGTGTCGGGCGATCCATTCTCCGTGCCGTTTGAAAATGTCTCCAATCCTTGGTACATGGTCGTGGAGCGGCAGGCTGGTGGAGAGAAATTGGTCTTGTTCTCGGCGACCAAAATGACCTTGCAACCCAAGAGCTTTGTAGTCGATTTCTCGGGTTCACAATCTCCAGCGGGTATTTTCTCGGGTCAGCCAGACTGGGTCGGTGTGTACATCACGGAATACAACATTTTCCTCCCCACCGATTTTGACGAGAAGAGCCAACTGAGCCTCACCGAGCAGCAAGTGCTCACCTACGTTGCAGGCACGCCGGGTTTCCAGCCGAGCTGGATCACCGCTGGGGGACTCAATCTGGATCTCACGGCGGCTTTCGAGCATGAAAATGCAGCGCCCTACTATGCCCGCATCAACACCTTCCAAGGCAAGTTTTCCAGCTTGCGCCTGAAAATCGAGGACAATTCGCTCAGCGACAGCAAGTTTGTCGGCTTCCTCAAGGTGCCCTTTCTCGATGCCCAACGCAAGCTCGACTGGGTGGCCCCGATCGCGGGCAATGGCATCCAAGCCGCCTATTTCAACGAGGATTCGCTCAAGGCATTCTCCAAGACCTACAATCCGCTGGACACGCTGAGCAAGGTAAAGCTCGACATCAACCAAGCGGTGTTTGAGGGCGGCGACCACATCAAGATGAATGTGGACTTGGAATGGCCCAAGATGCAAGTGAAGCTTGATAATGCACCGGGTCTCAAAGTCTGGGGCAACAATGAGATCGGCTTCAACGAGCCCAATGGCAAGCGCGACCTCGCCACACAGGTGCCGGTGAGCCTAGGCGGCATGAGCGGCGTGGCCGATGCGGTCGGTGCCTTCTATGAAAATGGCGTCTATGGCTTCACGATGTTCACGCAAGTGAATCTGCCGGGCGGCGTGACCTGCCCCGGTGCGCCGATCAAGGTTTCGGTGGCAGGTACAGGCGGTGCCGCTGCCCCCAACATCGTCTTCACGCGGGTCGATGGCAAGACGCAGTCGGCCAAATTCAGAATCGGCCCCATCAAGCTCGTCATGAGCAATAGCCTCGTGGACATGGATGTGTTTGCAGACTATATCGATGACGACCCAGTGTTTGGGACGCGTTTTGAGGCCAAGGGCAATGTGATGATCAAGCAGCCCGATCCCATCGTGGCGACGGCCCGCGTGGTCATTTCCCAAAAAGACGGCACCAAATTCTGGTATTTGCGCTGCGCTGCCCAGGGTCTGAACAAGGTGATCGAGGCCTATCCTGCCTTTTCGCTCAACGGATTTGACTTCCAAGCCTACCACAATTTGGCGGCTCCAACGGGCATGGCCTTCGCCCAGCCCAACCAATTCAAGGACTTCTGGGACCTGAACCAGGCCTCCAACGGTGTCAATTGTATCGATGGCTTGCAGGTGACGGCGGGCGTGGCGCTCGGCATGTATGGCAAGCTCGGCTTGCACGACACGCCGAGCGGCAAGAAGCAAAAAAGTGGCCCGATCAAGATCACTGAGGGCATGCCGAGCATCGGCGACATCATGCCCAACATTCCCGGTCTTTGCGACCTGCAATACAAGGGCAAGAGCGTCTGCTCCTATATCAAGTGGCCGTGGGAAGGGCTGAGCCTTTGCGACATCCACGTTCCTTACTTGGAAAATGGGGCGATCAAAACCAAGAGCTGGTGCGATGTCGATCTGTTCAAGGTGAATTGGCCGTCTTTGCAGTTTTGCGACTTGCGCCTGGCCAGCGGCAAAAAACTGGGCGACTATACCCTCGGCGAATTGGGATTCTCTGAAATCAATATCTGCGACCTCAAACTGCCCAATGGCTCAGGCATCTGCGAATTTTTTGACATCGGCGGCAAGTTTTGCGACATCAAAGACGCCAATGGTCCCCTGTGCAACAAGAAGCTTTGCAGCCTCATGCCTGCACTGCCGCCCGTATGTGAATGGAAATTTCCAGGCATCAAGCCGCTCTGCAACTTCAACATCGGCGACATCATCCCCAAGGTGGACCTTTGCGACTTCGTGACTCAAGCAGGCGGTCACTCCGTCTTTTGCGACTGGAGCTGGCCCGACATTTTCCCCGACATCCCCAACCCTTGCGACTTCCGCCTGCCCAACGGCACGAAGCTTTGCGAAATCACTGCCAACTGGTGCGACATCATCGTGCCGGTGTCGCGCAATGGCTCCATCCAGCAGGTGCCACTCTGCCAGGTGAAGTGGTGGGAAATGGACTGGCCCAATGTCAATGTCTGCGAATGGAAGATCAATGGACAGTCGCTCTGCAATGTGAACTTCAAGTTTTGCGACTTGCGCTTCCCGCTCACCGATGAGAAACCCTGCGACCTCATCCCCAATTTCTGCGACCTCGTCGAGCCGATCTCGGGCAAGAAGTTTTGCCAGATGAGCATCTTCGACATCAACTGGCCCAATTTCAACTTTTGCGACCTCAAGTGGCCCAATTCCAGCCGCAAGCTATGCGACATCAGTTTCAAATATTGCGACCTGAAGAATCCGCTGAATGGGCAGGAGCCACCGCTGTGCAACATCAACTGGCGCAAATTCCTTCCAAGCATCCCCAATATCTGCGACATGGAGCTCAAGATGCCCGATGGCTCCACCAAAAAGCTGTGCAGCATCGGCCTGAACATCGAAATCCCAAGCATCTGCGACCTAAAACTGGTCGACGACCTCGAGCTGTGCAAGATCAAGCTGCCCAATTACAACCTGCCGCCGATGCCCAATCTGCCTCCGATACCGAGCATCCCCGGCTTGCCTGAAAACATGTACCAATGGATGTTCATGGCGGGCTTGCGCGTGGAGATCCAAAACAGTGGCGCGATCAGCAAGATCGCGATGGATGGCAATGGCTGGTTTTTTACCTACCGTTTGGATCCGAATTCGTCTTACTTGGCACGCGGCTTTGGGGGAATGGAGATTTATCCACAGCAGAAAAAAATGGAGTTTCACCTGCAGGGTGAATCTGGTGCCGTGAAGACCGACATCGGCACGATCAAGCCGATCTGCGCGACTGGTAAGATCGACGGCTTTTTCTCACGCAGTGATTGGGCGATCGATGTGGGCACCAAAAATGATCCGCTGACGGTCGAGCTGGGGTGTGTGAGCGCACTGAGCAGCAGTGGCTACATCAAGGCGCGGCCCTCGGGCCTGCTCGCCCACGGCGAGATCAACAAGCATGCCGAGACCAGTGGCGGATTTGACGCCGGCATCGGGGAAATCGACTTTTGGGCGAAGGCTCACCTCGATGTCGCCATGGAAATCGGTCTGTCATTTGACGATCCTGCGATCTTTGGCTCGATCGCTGCCGATGCAGGCGCCTCGGCGGGGGTGGATGTCACGGCGTTGGGCGAGACCGACAGCTATGAATTTGCCAGCGTAAATGTGAGCGGTGAACTCAGCTTCAAGATCGATGACAATCTGTGCATGGCTGGCAAGCTCAGAGGAGAAGTGAGCATATTGGGCGCTGGCATCGATCTCACGGTCGGTGTCGAAGTGAAAAACGGATCGGTGAGCTTTCCGGAGGATCCTGACAGATGTTATTGATGCGAACAACGATTGCGCGAAAGCAGCAGTCTGAAAAGAATAGAATGAAAGGCGTTTTGAAACATATTGGGGTTGCGGTGCTGCTGGTTTTGCTGGCACAGACGGGCTATGGACAGCGCAAGGTGTTGGCGATGCCTGACGATGGCGGTGTGTGGGTGCGGTGGACGCAGCCCAATCTCAAGAGCAAAAACGGGATCAATATTTACCGTCAGGAGGCTGGAGCAGGAGAATGGAAGCTGCTGAATGAGAAGCCATTCACTTATGGACAAGCCGACTTGAGCGCCGCCATTGCCCAAAACCCGGGCCTCAAGCGCACCAAGGAACTGGCCGACGGCATGCGTGAAAAGGACAAATTGGAAGGCATCGGTCTGGCCCTCGTGCTCACCAACGCCGTCGAGAGCCGCGAATTCTCCAATTACCTCGGCATCATTTATCAGGACAAGACCGCCCAGCCCGGCAAGGAATATAGCTACGAGGTACGCGAAGTCGCTGGCACAGGCGAGACGAGCTACGGGCAGTCGCCTCTGGTGAAGGCTGGCAAATTGCAACGCGGCGCGGCCCCGACCGAAGTGAAAACCAAAGAAGGAGACGGCAAGCTGTTCTTCTCTTGGAATCCAGACCAATCTCGCCTCACAGGTGCCCATGTTTATTACAAATTGGGTGGCGGCAATTGGCAGCGCTTCAACAAAAAGATCATCCTGCCCAGCAAGGTGCCCCAAAAAGGCGGTGAAGACAAATTTGCAGAATGGCTCTACTTCGCAGACAGCCTCCAAAACGGCACCACTTATACCTGCATGCTCAAAGGCGTGGATTTCTTCGGCTTTGAGACCGAGCCCACCGCCGAATTCAAGCTCACGCCGGTCGATAAAACACCGCCAGCGCAAGTGAGCAAATTTGAGCTGAAGGTCGCGATCGACAAAGTCACGGCCACTTGGGAGCTGCCCAATGCCAAAGGCGTCGAAGGCTTCAACCTCTACCGCCTCAAAGGCAGCGACAGTGTGTTTGTGAAGGTGAACAAACAGCCGCTCCCCGTGAGCCAGCGCAAGTATGAAGAAACCGTGGAGGAAGTCGGCGTCGCCTATTCCTACGCGATCGGCACGCT
Source organism: Bacteroidota bacterium (assembly GCA_031415375.1). Taxonomy (GTDB): domain Bacteria; phylum Bacteroidota; class Bacteroidia; order J057; family JADKCL01; genus JADKCL01. Next base: position 18,696 of record JANORP010000104.1, read on the forward strand.
CGACAAGGCTGGCAATGAGAATCGCACCGAGGGCCGCTCGATCCAAGTCTTCGACATCAAGCCGCCCGTCGCTGTGCGCAACCTCAAGGCCGTGGCCGACACTGGCGTGATCAAGCTCACATGGTTTCCCAATCCAGAAAAAGACCTGCGCGGCTACCTCGTCTATCGCATGGCCAAGACGTCGACCCAGGGCGACACGATCTTGGTGACGCCAGCGGCCCTCACGACTGCTGGCTACAACGACACCTTGCCCAAGGTCGCCAAAAACCAATTCGTGTACTTCGTGCGCGCCGTCGACACGAGTTATAACCAGAGCGTGATGAGCGCGCCAGCGATGGCGATCTTGCCCGACCCCGAGCCGCCACAAACGCCGACCGTGAAGAGCATCCGCAAGGAGGCTGAGTCGTTGCGCATCGTGTGGTTGCCCGGCATGGAGATCGATCTTGCGGGTTATGTCGTGTACCGTTCCACCAAGGAAACAGGCCCTGACAGCATTTGGAAGCCGCTCATGGAGCGGCCGCTCGGTGCCAAGGACACGGTCTATGCCGACCGCAACATCGAGGCTGGGGTGAGCTATTTTTACCGTGTGCAGGCTTTGGACAATGCAAGCAATCGTTCCGCTAAATCGGAAGCCTTCATGGGCAGCGTGACGACCATGCGGGTAAAGGCCGTGCCGCAAGACATCGAGATCAAACATGGCAAGGGCAAGCCCGATGCCACGATCACCTGGACGCTGCCCAAAAGCGACGACGTGATCGGTTGCATGGTCTATCGCAAGGAAGGAAAAGATCAATTTCTGCCTGTTTCAGGGCTGGTGAAGGAGTACAAAGTCACCGACACCGGCTTGAAGAAGGGCAGCACATATTATTATGAAATTCGGGCGTTTGACAAGGTTGGAAATTTTGCCAAGTCGGCTCCGATCATATTGACTATCGAGGCAGATTAAATGCGCAAAGCGTATGAATATAGGTAAGCGACATATCACTCTTGCAAGAAAACTGCTGCTCCTGTGCAGTTTCCTGATCCCTGCATTGCTTTTTGGGCAGGTGGGTGTCGGCACGACATCGCCGCATCCATCGGCGATGATGCACATTTCACCAGGAGCTGGAAATAATAAGGGCGTGATTTTGCCGAGCATTACTTCGGCGCAACGCATGTTGCTGGACAGCACGCAAAACATCTCGCCGAGCTTGATTTTCTTTGACAAGGACTTGCAGAAGTTTTATTACTTCCACCAAAGCCCCAAGCAATGGTATGAGCTCGACCATGATTGGATCCGCAAGGATGTGGCCGGGGCAGGTTTTGTGGTGGGCACCAATGTCTACTCAGGCGAGCCGGGCAATGTCGGCGTGGGTACCTTGGCCACGGTCAATCCTACCGCCAAACTCACTGTTGTGGGCGAAATGGTAGTGGGTGACGCGGCCTATACAGGCACACCTGCGCCGCCGAGCACTACGCTGAGCGTGCAAACTTGGGTGGGCATTGCTACACGCACGCCCTCGGCAGGCCGTGTGTTTGACGTGAAGGGCGATGCGATGGTGCGCAGCGTCGGTGCGCAAGTGGATGTCGTGAGCGACGTGACCGCAGATCGCTACCTGGGCACCAACAACCTCAGCTATGGAGAAGGCATGGTCGAGACAGGAAGCATCATCATGTATTACGGAACGGTGAGCGGCAATTTCGTCAGCGGTTTGGGCCAAGGCGAATACCGGGGCTGGGCCATGTGCGATGGCCGCAACAATACTCCCGACCTGCGTGGCCAATTTGTCGTGGGCTCCACCAACAGCGACGGCAACAGCTATGTCTATATCAACGGCGAGCGCAATCGCCCCGATTACATCGTCACCGATTCTGTCGGCTTCCAGATCGACTCTGTCGGTGGGGCTTATGAGGTGACCCTCAAGCGTGCAGAGATGCCCGCGCACTCCCATCCAACGAGTGTCACCAATACCACTGGCAGCCATACGCACACTTACAATAGCCCCAATGGTTGTGACGACCTCACACTCTCGGGTCAGTCGGGCTGTTATTTTGCAGACCCGAGCACGACGCTGCAGAGTGCAAGCGGCGGCAACCATAGCCATACGCCGACGATTACAGCGCAAGGTGGCGGCAATCCGCATGAAAACAAGCCACCCTATTACACCCTTGCTTACATCATGAAACTGCCTTGACCATGACACAGCTCGCTACAATCCATCATTTTGCCTCCCGTACTCGGAATACGATGAAAATTTTGACTTCCCAGCGTCTTGCTCAGCATTCCATGAACTTGAAATCACCTTTCATCGCCAGCGTCTTGCTCGTGTTGCTTACACTATCTCCACGGTGGATCGATGCGCAGATCGGCGTGGGCACCACGACCCCGCATCCGTCTGCGATGCTGCACATTTCGCCAGGGGCAGGCAACAACAAGGGCTTGATACTCCCCAAGATTTCCTCGGGAAACCTCATCGTGCTCGACAGTACACAAAATCTCGCCCACGGCTTGATCTTCTTTGACACCGACTTGCAGAAGTTTTACTACTTCCACCAAGCCCCCAAGAAATGGTTTGAACTGGATCATGATTGGATCAGAAAGGACGTACCAGGAGCATCGCCTGTGGTCGGTACACATATCTACCTCGGTGTGCCTGGCAATGTAGGGATCGGCACAGCCTCGACGGTGAATCCAGCAGCAAAGCTCACCGTTGTAGGGAATGCAGCCATCGGCAGTGCGGCTTTTACCCAAGACAGCGTCGCTCCAGCCAATAGCATGATCGTGCAGACATGGGTGGGCATTGGCACCAAGACGCGCACAGCGGGCTATGAACTCGACGTGCAGGGGCAGGCCAAGATTCACAGCACGCTCACCGTGACGGGGACCGTGACGGCCTCTCGCTATTTCGGCGAGGGCGTGGTTCCCACCAATGGCATTGTGATGTATTCCGGGACGATCGCGGGCAATTTTGATGCGAATGGTTTGGGTCAAGGTGCTTACACGGGCTGGGCGCTTTGCAATGGCAAAAACACAACACCAGATTTGCGCGGCCGCTTCATCGTGGGCATGACCAATACCGACGTCGCCAACCATGGTTATACCAACACTGAAAAAAATCGTACGGACTACAATTCAATTGGTGATGTAGGGGGAGAATATGAACATACGCTCACGATAGGCGAGATGCCGAGCCATAACCATCCTGGCAGCACGACATCGACTGATGGAGCGCATACGCACACCATCGATGAGCCCAACGGCTGCGATGACTTCGTGGGTTCGGGTCAAAATGGCTGCTACTTCGCCAACCCTACGCATTCCGTGCAGACCGCCTCTGCGGGTTCGCACAACCATACCGTGAATGTCGCCTCGCAAGGTGGAGGCAATCCCCATGAAAACCGCCCGCCCTATTATGTGTTGGCCTTCATGATGAAACTCCCTTGACCACTCAGCAATCGGCGATCATGAAATACCACAGTCCTCCCATACGACGGTTTGCTGCCCGACTCCAAGGAGTCGTGCTCGCTCTCACGCTCTCACTCGCTCTCCCACTCACACTGCATTCGCAGGTGGATTTGTACATCGCTGGCGACGTAGTGCTGAGTGGCATCAACGATACGCTTTATGCCCAGGGCAATGTGATCTACAATGCCGGAGCGGGCAAGCTCAACCAAGTGCCCAACTCGGCGCTTTATTTCACCGGCAACTTCCTGAACAACAACCTCACGCAGCTGCCATTTTACGTGGACCTGAATCCCTTGCTGCGCTCGCGTGGGGCGGTTGTGGCTGATCAAGGCTTCCCGCAGCTCGTGGGTGGTGTAGGCAAGATCAATTTCTACAGCCTCCAGATTTCCAAGGTTCTGAACACCCAAAAGGTCGATCTCACAAGCCAAGTCACGATGCACAACAAGCTGAACATGGTCAAGGGCGATCTGAACGTGGGCAGCGCGAGCATCATTTTCAACAGCAAAGACACCGCCTCGACCATCGTGGGCGAGACCGACATCAACCGCATCTTTGGCACGACGGGCTACTTGCAGGTGAAGCAATTCCTGAATAGCAGCTTGCGCAGCCCGGCACGTTTGGGATTGACATTCAATAATTTGCAAGACTCTGTGCTGGTGCGCCGCTTCTTTGGGTCTCAGGTGAATGCAGGGGATGGCAGCATCGAGCGCTACTACGAGGTGCGCAATAGCAACGGCTCGATCCAAGCGGCCTTTGGCCAATCGGTCTATCTCGACAGCACCGAGATCAATGGCCACGGGCAGGAGGCCAATCTGCGCCTCTTTCGCTCCCTCGACAATGGCGCGACGTGGAATCTGGAGACGAGCACGCTCGACTCCAATGCCGACAAAGTCACCGCAACCAATATCCACGGCATCACCACCGACACCCTGCGCTACACCATCGCCGACTACGACTGCGCCAATCCGCCCGTCGATAGTCTCGGGGCAGATACCAGCTTTTGTGCGGGCGATTCCGTGGTGTTGAATGCAGGCAGTGGCGTAGGCTTTACCTACCTCTGGAACACAGGCGCAACGACGCAAATGGTGACCGTGAACACCACCGACACCCTCTGGGTCGAGATCATGAACAACCGCGGCTGCGTCACCCGCGACACGATCATCGTCACCCGAAACGGCTTGCCCTTCGTGGACCTCGCCCTCGGCCAAGACACCGTCACAGCCTGTGCCAATGTGCCCCTGCCCCTCGACGCCGCCAATGCCGGATCGACCTTCCTCTGGAGCACGGCCGCCACGACGCAGATCATCAACCTGATCCACAGCGATACCACCGTGAGCTACGACACTGTCTGGGTGCAAGTCACCGACGCCAATGGCTGCGCCAACCGCGACTCGGTGGTCTTTGAAAAATCGCCCGCGCCCGTCGTGAATCTCGGCGGCACCCGCAACATCTGCGGCGGCACCAATGCCGTCCTCAATGCCGCCTTACCTGGCTACGCTGGCAACATCGGCCCAAGCTATGCCTGGAACACAGGCTCCAGCGTCGCCTCCATCACCGTCGGCACGACCGGTGCCTACAATGTCACGGTCACCAATACCTACGGCTGCTCGGCAGCCGATACAGTACAGGTAAACGTCGCGCCCAGCATCAGCGCCACGGCGACAGCCACCAACATCACCTGCAATGGCGCCGCCAATGGCAGCGTGAGTTTGAGTGTGAGTGGGGGCAGTCCCGCATTCACCTACCTCTGGAGCAACAGTGCCTCTGCACAAAATCTCAGCAACCTCGGCCCCGGCACCTACAACGTGACCGTGACCGATGCCCTCGGCTGCCTCGCCAATGCCAGCGCGGTCGTGACGCAACCGAGCGTGCTCGCCCACACGATGGCCCGCACCAATGTCACCTGCAACGGCGCAGCCGATGGCAGTGTGAGCGTGAGTGCGAGCGGCGGCACACCCGCCTATACCTACTTGTGGAGCAATGGCGCGACGACCGCTAGCCAAACCAACCTCGGCCCAGGCACCTACAGCGTCACGGTCACCGACGCCAATGGCTGCAACTTTGCAGACAGCCGCGTCATCACCGAGCCTGCCATCTTGGGCATCAGCTTGGTAAGCCAACAAAACATCAGCTGCTCCAGCGGCAACAATGGGCAGATCGACATCTCGGTCAGCGGCGGTACGACTGCCTATAGTTATGCTTGGAGCAACACCGCCACCACACAAGACGTGAATGGCCTCGGCGCTGGCACCTACGGCGTTACCGTTACCGACGCCAATGGTTGCCAGACCAACGCGAGCTACGTGATCACGCAGCCCACGACCCTGAGCGCCACCGAGACCCACGTGGATGTGCTTTGCAATGCTGGCACCTCCGGCAGCATCGACCTCAGCGTCACTGGCGGCAGCCCTGCCTACACCTACCAATGGTCCAATGCCGCCATCACGCAAGACCTGAACGGTATCGGCGCGGGAAGCTTTACAGTGACCGTGACCGACTTGAGCGGCTGTACGGCCACGCAGTCGGTGACCATCGCCGAGCCGACGGCCATCGTGGTCACCGCGACGACCGTGGACGCTGCCTGTGGGCAGAGCAATGGCGCAGCGGCGGCACATGTCACGGGCGGCACGCCCGGCTACAGCTACAGCTGGCCCGCAGTCGGCAGCACCCTGGACTCCATTTTTGGCATCCCGGCAGGCATCTACAAAGTGCTGGTCACCGACGCCAATGGCTGTGTCGATTCGGTCTCGGCTGCGGTGAGCAACCTCGGCGCGCCCACGGTCACCTTGGACTCGGCCTCCAATGTCTCCTGCAACGGCAGCGCCGATGGGGACATCAACGTGAGCTTGGTCGGTGGCGTTTCGCCGTTCACCTACCTCTGGACCAATGGCGCGACTACCCTTTCGATTTCCAGCCTTGCTGCAGGAACTTATGACCTCACCGTGACAGCCTTTGACGGATGCCAAGCCTTCTTGAGCCAATTGATCACTGAACCCACTGCCCTCACAAGCGCTGGGATCGTGACGGATGAGAATTGCTTTGGCGGCGCGACCGGTGCCATTGACTTCATTCCTGGTGGGGGCACATCGCCTTACGCCTTCCTATGGAGCAATGGCGCGACGAGCGAAGACGTGAGCGCATTGCTTGTGGGAACCTATTCCGTGATCTTGACCGACGGCAATGGCTGTACCTTGAACGATACATTTGCCTTGAGCGAACCCACCCAACTGGTACTGAGCAATACAGCGGTGAATGTCTCCTGCGGAGGCGGCACCGACGGCAGCATCGATCTTGCGGTGACGGGTGGCACACCCAACTATAGTTATGCGTGGTCTTCGGGGCAGGTTTCGCAAGATCCGAGCGGCTTGACGCAGGGCACCTATTACGTCACGGTGACCGATCAAGGCGGCTGCACGGCCATCGACAGCGCCACCATCACTGAGCCGAGCGTGATCAGTCTGGCCATCGACAGCACTGACGTGCTGTGCAATGGCGGCAGCGACGGCACGATCGACCTCACCGCCACGGGCGGCACCCTGCCTTATGCCTACCTCTGGAGCAACAGCGCCATCACCGAGGACCTGAGCGGATTGGCACCCGGCAATTACAACGTCGCTGTCACCGACGCCCTCGGTTGCACTGCGAGCGTTGCCACCTCGATCAATGAGCCGACCTTGCTCACGGCGAGCCTGAGCGCGACCGACGTGCATTGTGGCGGCAACGCCAACGGCACGGCCATCGCCTTGGTGGCTGGCGGCACGGGAGCCTACCAATTCAGCTGGAGCAATGGCAGCACCACGGGCAGCATCAATGCCCTTGCCGCTGGCAGCTATGGCCTCACGGTGACCGATGACAATGGTTGCACGGTCACAGGCAGCGTGACGGTGATCGAGCCGCCGACCCTGAGCTTTGCCGCGACCATCGTCGATGTCACCTGCCGCGACCAAAGCGATGGCTCCCTCATCGTGACGCCCTTTGGCGGATCGACGCCCTACACCTATGCCTGGAGCAATGGTGGGACGACAAGCAGCCTCATCGGCGTGGCAGCGGGAGACTACATCCTGGCGCTCACCGACTCTGCGGGTTGCGTATTTCGTGACACCATGACCGTGAACCAAGGCGACAGCGCCTTGCAAGCACGTTTCTTGATGGCCACGGTGGTCAATGCAGGCGATACGGTCTATTTCTTGGAATTCTCCACGCCCGTGCCCACCACGACCTATTGGGACTTTGGAGATGGTACGCGTGACTCGACAAGCTACCCATTCCACATCTACGCCAACGATACCCTCGTCGATACCTCCTATTACCAGGTGAGTTTGGCGACGGCCAATGCATGGTGTGCCGACACGGTGATCAAGACCATCAAGGTGGTCAATGGTACGGGCAAATACAACCAAGGACCTGGCCAGAACGGTGTGGGTGATATTTTGAATGTTGCGGTATTTCCCAACCCCAATATGGGTAGTTTTGCTGTGAATATCTCCCTGAAGAAAGCCATGGACGCTCAAATCCAGGTGATCGATCTACAAGGGAGGGTCGTGACGCAACGAAATCTCATTGGTGATGATCGCTATCGTGTAGATTTTGTATTGGACAATAAGATCGCCGCAGGCGTGTATTTGGTGAACATCCAGGTGAATGAGAGCCAGAAGATCGTGCGGATAGTGAAATTTTGATTAGAATCAAGGAATGCGAAGCAGCATGAAACTAGTAAAATTAGGCCTCTTGGGCTTGCTGATGGGATGGCTGGGCTTACCCAACCTGCTAAGGGCGCAGTGCGTGAAACCGACGTTTTTGCAGACGATCACGGTCACCAATCCCAATGCGGTGGCCTTGACAAATTATGTCGTCAGGTTCACGGTCAATACTTCGGCCTTGCAAGGGGCGGCCAAACTTTCCAACAGGTTTGGTTTTGTATTTTATGACAGCGATTGCGTGACCCAGCTCAACTATTGGCCGAGTGACGCCAGTGCATTCCCGTCGGCGACCGCAGTCTATTACGTCAAGATTCCCAGCATCCCCGCTTCGGGGAGCAAGCAGATCGTGATGTATTACGACAACGTGACCACCTGCACCCAGCTGATTCAGAATACATTTTCCTCGGTCGGAACTGTGGCCACAGTTCCGACGGTCGGGTTCTCGGCCGCGACCACCTGGGAGCTCACCAATTACACGATTCCCGTAAATGCAACGACCTTCCGCTGGGATGTGCGCTCCGCAAATGCAGGCAATTTCAGGCCCAAGACGACCTACAACGTCTCTGGTACGCAGTATGTGCAAGCAGAGGGCACGAGCCGCGCGGTTGTGATCGGCAGCAACAACTATGTGGATGAGCTGCCAGCCGATGCAGGTGGTCACCCCGGATTTTACACGCCAACATTGCTCAACATCGCCCAAAACACGGGCTTGAACCAAAATGTGAACAGCGGCTCAGGCGACATTCCCCCCAACTCAGCGCCCCTCATCGCCAACATCGCCAATACCGCCCAGGTGCAAGTCTGGTACCGTCCGCGCGCCGCAGCCGAGCCCACGACGGCATTCGGCTCAGAGTTTAACCGCACAACTGCCGTCACCATCTCTCCCGCTGGCGCAGTCACCGCCTGCGAAGAAGATATTTTGAATTTCACAGCCTCGGGCCCCTACATCAACTACCGCTGGTACCTGGACAATATCTTTCGCAGCGCGGGTGCCGCGACCACCCAAAGCATCAATACCTCGGGCTTCAGCAGTGGCGTGCACGTGCTCAAGCTCGTGGCCTTTTCCAGCAGCTGCGACTCGGTGCAAGCGACCAAAAACATCACCATCAACCCAAGGCCAGACGTCAGTGCCCTCAACCCCGACAACGGCTGCCAATTCTCTGTGCTCAACTACAGCGCGACCGTAGGCCTGAACGGCTCGACGATCAGCGCCTACGCGTGGGATTTTGGCGATGCGACGACAGGCACCGGGGCCACGCCGACCCATATTTACAGCGTTGCCGCCAACCTGAACCTGCGCCTCATCGTGACCACAACCCAAGGCTGCAAGGATACATTGACCGAGCCGATCGCCGTCTATCCCAAGCCGACCATCAACACCGTCACCGAGACCGATGTCTGCTGGCCCAATGCCGTCTTGTACAGCAACAACACGACCATCCCCAGCAACTGGAATACGAGCACGATCACCACCTTTGAATGGCGCTACGGCGATGGCAACAACGGCTTTGGCAGCAACAGCAGCCACGCATTTGCCCTCCCCAACCAATATACCGAGTCGCTACTCGTGACGACCAACGTCGGCTGCAGGGATACACTTACTGGCGCGGTCAATGTCTGGCCCAAGCCCGATATCACATTGATCACCGATCCCGACATTTGCTGGCCGCAAGCTGCCAGCTTCAGCAACGTCACTGGCATTCCCAACAATTGGAATGCAGCGTCGATCCCTACTTACACTTGGCATTTTGGCGATGCGACGACTGGGCTTGGGGCCTCGACCACCCATGCCTACGCCATCCCCAACCTGTACAGAGACAGCTTGTATGTCGTGAGCAGCGACGGTTGCCGCGATACCTTGGCCCAGACCATCAGCATTTGGCCCAAGCCCGACATCGACTCGGTGACCGTGCTCGACAAATGTTGGCCCGTCGGCACCAACTTCACCGGCTACCACCACATCGCCAACAACTGGAACTCAGCTGCCGTCACCATCTACGATTGGCGGTTTGGGGATGCTGGCACTGGCAATACCAATCCAGTGTTTCACACATACACATTGCCCAATGTGTACACGCACACCTTGTACGTGCAGACTGGAAATGCCTGCCGCGATACATTGGTCGATCAAGTAAACATCTGGCCCAAGCCGTCGATCAATACGATCACGGAGGGCGATATCTGCTGGCCCAACTTGGTCTCCTTCAACAACAACACGACGATCCCCAACAACTGGGATGCGACCACCATCGCACAATGGGACTGGCGCCTTGGCGATGGCCAAACGGGTGCCGTGCCAGCCTTGACCCATGCCTACGCCGTGCCCAACCGCTACTTTGACACGCTCTATGTGCGCACAGGCGACAATTGCCGCGACACGCTCACTGGCTCGGTCGATGTCTGGCCCAAGCCGCAGATCGACTCGATCATCGTCGCCGATGTCTGCGACCCGCAGACCGTCAATTTCACGCAAGCGACCGTGATCCCCAACAATTGGGACAATGCCACGATCCCCACCTACCAATGGGATTTTGGGGATGGCAATACCGGAACTGGAGCGAGCACAACCCACAACTATGCCACGGCCGGCGCTTACAACGTGCGCCTCATTGTGACGACGAGCGACGCTTGCCGTGACACACTTTTCAAAGCCGTGAATGTATTTCCAAGGCCCACCGCAGCCTTCACGATTGCCGACATCTGCGATGGCGACAGCCTCTTCCTGACCAGTGGCTCCAGTGTATCCAATGTGCTGGGCTCGGTGATCACCGGCTACTTTTGGACCTTCGGCGACGGCAATAGCAGTCTAGTGATGGATCCAAGCCATCTTTACAGCTTCGACGGCCTGTACACGGTCTCGCTCGTGACCACCACCAACCATGGTTGCATGGACACCTTGGCGCAGCCCGTCAACGTCTTCCCCAAGCCCAATGCGTCCTTCTCCTTTCCACGCACCTGCCAGCCCGATGCCGTGAATTTCATCGACGCATCGACCGTGAGCAGTGGCACGATTGCCGTTTATGATTGGGCATTTGGCGATGGCAATGGCTCAACGGCGCAGAATCCTGTCTATGCCTATGCAACGGCCGATTCCTATCAAGTGGAATTGATCGTGACGACCGACAATGGTTGCTTGGATACCCTCGTGCGTGGCTTGGTGTGGAACCCCAAGCCCGCTTCCAACTTCACGTTCAGCAATGTATGCTTTCCCGACAGCACACATTTCACCGACCAGAGCAGCCTGGCATTTGGGAATGTGGCGAATTGGACATGGGATTTTGGAGATGGCGGTACAGCGACAGTAACCGATCCAAGCCATCTGTATGCTTCCGCTGGGAGCTACAATGTCACGCTGATCGTGACCAGCGACAGTTTGTGCAGCGATACTTTGGTTTTGGCAGCCACCTCCAACCCAAGCCCCGTTGCCAATTTTGCCCCCAAGACGATCTGCTGGCCAGACAGTGTACCGTTTCAGGATCTCTCCACCATCACTGGTGCAGCACAGATCACGGCTTGGAGCTGGACGTTTGGAGACGGTACAACGGCTACCGTTCAGAACCCGCTGCATGATTATCCGCGCCCCGATACATTTGACGTCAGTTTCATTGTATGGAGCGACAGTGGCTGCACCGATACGATCATTCAGCCATTTGTAGCATTTCCAAGACCCGGCGTGCAACTCGGGCCAGATTCCCTATGGCTTTGCCCTTTCAATACCATTACCCTCCATGCAGGCCCGCAATTTGTGAGCTATGCTTGGCAGGATGGGGCCACAGATTCTGTCTATGTCGTCGCTACATCCGGCGTCTATTCGGTGACGGTGGTGGATACGAATGGTTGTATCCAAAGCGATACGGTGGAGACGCCGCTTGCGCCCAAGCCGGTCTTGGACATCTCGCCAGCAGATACATTTAGTTTCTGCGAAGGAACCGTGACATCTGTAGATGCGGCTACGCTAGGGATTTTTGCTTTCCAATGGAGCACGGGTGAAACCAGCAGCGATATCCTCGTCGCTGCTGCGGGCACCTATACTGTGATTGGTTGGAACGAATACCTCTGTACAGACACATTGGATATTGTGGCGATGGAAAATCCACTGCCGCAACCCGACCTAGGTGCTGATCGCCAGATTTGTGCAGGCGATACAGCCACCTTTGATCCTGGTCTTTTCAATGCCTATGCGTGGTCCAACGGGTATGCATCCAGGGTCTTGTCGGCGTGGTACACGGGTACTTTTGCGGTTACGGTCACGGACCTCAACGGATGCCAAGGTGCCGATACTGCGGTGGTCATTCGCCACGAATTGCCTTTTCTCGATTTGGGCCCCGACAGCTCCCTTTGCGCAGGAGAAGAAATGACCCTCTTTGCACCGGGGTATCCTGCGCAAGTCTGGATTCCCACAGGTGAGGTAGGACCTAGCATTGTCGTGCAAACGGCTGGCACCTATTCGGTGTTTTTGACCGACGCATTTGGCTGCACCAATACCAGCACGGCCGTGAACGTGACGGTCGATCCCCTGCCGAGCCCACCGATCATCACCAAAGGTGATATCGAGCTCCAATTGGTATCCTCCCTGGAATATCAGTATCAATGGTACCACGACGGCCAGCTGTTGGTGGGTGCTACCAACCAACAGGTGATTCCAGCAGCGAGTGGCAATTACCAAGTGCGGGTGACCGACGTGAATGGCTGCGCGACCATTTCAGGCGTCTTCGCCGTGGACCTCGACATCTATGACGCGGAGATGTACCAAGGCATCAGCCCCAACGGCGATGGCGTCAATGATCATTTTACGATTCCAGAGATCGAATATTACCCGCAAAATCGTTTGCAGATTTTCAATCGATGGGGTGCCGTGGTCTATACCGCCGAACCTTATCTGAATGAGTTTGATGGCCGCGACGACCATGGAAACAACTTGCCCGATGGCGCCTATTTCTATGTCTTGGATCTGGGCACCGACCAGGATCCGATCAAGGGCTATTTTATGATCAACCGATAATCGAGCGAAGGAACAATGAAAAAGCACACAACATCTTCGCAAAATATGTGGCTGAGCAAGACATTTCTCTTCGCTCTCACACTCCCACTCGCACTGTTTTTTGCGCCTTGCGGCGCAAAAGCCCAGCAGGAGGCGCAGTACAGCCCGTACATGTTCAATCAGCTGTTCATCAACCCCGCCTACGCGGGTAGTCGCGACCAAGCGAGCATGAGTCTGATCGGCCGCAACCAATGGACGGGCTTTCCCGGGGCACCGCAATCGGCTTCCTTCAGCCTGCATGGCCCGAGCGCCAATGCAAAGAGCGGCTTTGGCATGCTGTTGAGTGCTGATGGGATCGGACCCGTCTCGACGACAGGGCTGAGCGCCCAATATGCCTACCGCATTCAGTTGCGTGGTGCACAGACGCTCGCGTTTGGCTTGCAAGGTGGACTGGACTATTACCGCACCAACTTCGCAGCGCTTCGGTTGGAGGATCCGACCGATCAAAGCTTCACCAATGACGTGCGTCGTCTGCTGCCCAATGCAGGTGCAGGTGCCTATTTCAGTGGCAAGCGCGGCTACCTGGGTATCGCGCTGCCCCGCCTTATCAAAAACCGCCTGAACCCAGCCAATGCGGATACCGTCGCGCACCAGACCCGCCATGCTTTCATCTCTGCTGGCTTGGTGCTGAATTTGAGCGAGAGCATCAAGTTCAAGCCATCTACTTTGGTGAAGCTATCGACCGGCGGCGGCCCCAGCCTCGACCTGAATGCCAGTTTTCTCTTCAAGGAAAAATTGTGGTTGGGTGCATCTTGGCGGAGCGAAGATGCCGTCGTGCTGATGGTCGAATTTTGGCCAACATCGCAATTGCGGATTGGGTATGCCTATGACATGACCACATCGGCCCTGCGTCAATACTCCACGGGTTCGCATGAGCTCTCGCTGGGTTTTGATTTTGCATTCAAGAAAGGAAAAGTTGTCTCTCCAAGGTATTTCTGATGAAGTCTAAAATTTACAAAACCGCATTCCTGTGCATTGCCATTTGTGGAATGGCGTGGCAAGGGTATGCGCAGCAGGCACCTTTCAAGAAAGCGGATCGTTGCTTTGAAGACGAAGCCTACCCATCGGCTGTAAAGCTGTACCTCGCTGGATTGGAAACACAATATGACCAGCGTGCCGCAGAGCGACTCGCGCGCTGCTACAAAAACCTGGGGCAGGTCGAGGAAGCCACGCAATGGTATGCAAAGGCCTCGGCCCAGACCAAATCGGCCGACGTGGCCTATGACTATGCGCAGATCCTGAAAATGGGCGGGCAGTACACCAAAGCGGCCGAGATGTTTGACAAATATGGGGAGCTGTCACAACGGTATGAGGAGGCCCGCAAGCAGGCCGAGGCCTGTGAACGCGCCGAGGAGATCAAGGGCGATGGCAAAGGCTGGAAGGTCAATGCCACTGACCTCAGCAGCCCCGAATCAGATATGGGCCCCTGGATCGCTGGCACTCGCATCGTGTATGCGAGTGCCAGGCATCGCGGATTTTTCAGGCGCTTTGTGAACCTGCGCAATGACAATCTATTTTACGATATCTATGCCGCCGACATCAAAGGTCCTGTGACGTTTGGGAAGAGCAAGTTGCTACTTGGAAGCCTCAAAACGCGCTTTCACGATGGCCCCTTGGCCTTTTCGCGTGACTTGGAGACGGTGTATTTCACACGCAGCAACCTCCAAAAAGGAAAACTCAAGCGCGATCAGCAAAACCGCTCCCATTTGCAATTGCTCTCGGCCAAGCGCGTCAAGGGCAAGAAATATAAAAAAGAAGTGCTGCTACCTTTCAATGGCGACGGCTACTCGAGTGGCCACCCTTCTTTGAGTGCCGACGGTGAGACGATGGTCTTCGCCAGCGACATCATCGGTGGCCAGGGCGGCAGCGACCTGTACATCACCAAAATGGAAAAAGGGCAATGGTCCGTCCCACGCAACCTTGGCCCCGAAGTCAATTCGGTTGGCGATGAGTTGTTTCCTTACCTCTCCGCCAATGGGATGCTGTTTTTTGCATCCGACGGTCATCCTGGCCTTGGTGGCCTCGACATCTTCTTTGGCGCGCCGCAGCCCGATGGCAATTGGGGAAATATCAAGAATCCAGGGAGTCCGTTGAACTCGGCCCGCGATGATTTTTCCATGGTGTGGGACAATCGTGGACAAGGCTATTTTGCCTCCAACCGCAATGGTGGCAAGGGAGGAGACGACATCTATCAATTTAGCCGCATCATCCCCTTGGATGTGTTGGTGACCGATGTCGCGATGGGAATGCCCGTGAGCGATGTCAAGATCCGTATGCTGAGCAGTACAGGCGCAGAGACCGTGCTCATGAGCGATGCCAAAGGCAAAGCTGCATCCACGATCGATTGGAACAAGGGCTATAAGTTCAGCCTCAGCAAACCAGGCTACCGCGATGCGGTGGTGACCATGGATTTCGATCCAGAAAAGAGCGCAGGTGGCCGCATGTTGAATGTCGCACTGCTCAAGTATCCCGTAGCGACCGTCGATGGCATGGTCAGCAGTGCAGCCGATGGCAAGCCCGTGGTCGGCGCAAAGACGCGGGTTGTGGGCGAGGAGCGGGAATTTCCCTACGTCTCCAATAGCGAGGGCAAATTTGCAGGGGCGATCGACACCGCCAGTGTCTATACCGCCATCGTTGCAAAGAGCGGTTTTCAACCTGCTGTTTCCGAATTCAATACTGAAGGCATGACGCACGATGCGACTTTTCCGGTCTGGGCGACCTTGAAGGCGGGCGGTTATGTCTTGGTGGAGGGCGTGACGATCGACAAAACGACGGGTGCGAAATTGGCAGGGACGCATCTACGTGCCCTCACCGCTACCGACTCTGTCATGTGTGGGCCGATCAAGTCCCGCAAGGACGGCAAGTTTTGGCTGGTCATCGACCGCAGTCACCAGGCCGATGTCTTGGCTTCCCGAGATGGCTATTTCACCACACGGGTGGAAATGCCTGATTTCACGCAGCTCAAAACAGATACGACGGCAATTGTGAGCGTGGAATTGGTGCCTGCCAAGGTGGGTGAACTGGTCAAGATCATTTATTACGATTACCGCGAATCTGCGCTGCGGATGAAGTCCAAAAACGACTTGGACGAAATCGTTTTTTTCCTGCTCGACAATCCCGCTGCGGTCGTCGAGTTGAGTGCGCACACCGACGCTCGGGGAACCGACGTGTACAATCAGGCCTTGTCTGAGGCGCGGGCGAAGGCTGCTGTGGAATATGTGATTTCCAAAGGTATAGGCAAGGATCGAATCCAGGCCAAAGGTTACGGCAGCATGCAGGTGACCAATGATTGCATCGCGGGCAAGGAATGCACCGAGGAGCAACACGCTGCCAATCGGCGCACCGAGATCAGGATTGTTGCGATCAAGTAAGGGTTTTGGAATTGAGATGTTGCAGGTTCAACAACTGCAATCCAAAGGAAGCTTGGGACTTCCACTCAATAAAACAGGGCCATTTGCGGCTTCAATTTGGTAGAAGGAAAATTCAGGGTTATGAGAAACTTCATTTCATTTAAGCTGGTCCATCACGGTCGCTATTGCTGTCGGATCGCAGCCACGTTGAGCTTGTTGATGTACTTTGGAGGACTGATCCACGCCCAAAATCAGACGATCAACCCGCCCCGGAAATGGGCGACCTCGATCGGTGGGGCAAATTTAGATTTCATATCCGATGCTGTGAGTGACGGTCAGGGTGGCCTCTATGTCACCGGCTACACCAATAGCCCCAACTTCCCCACGACCTTGGTGGGCAGCCCTGGTTCAGGATACGATGTTTTCGTTGCACGCTACGATAGCTTGGGAGCGGTGATTTGGAGTACACGGTTGGGTGGCTCGGGCAACGACTTTGGGCAGGCGATCGCTCGTGATGGGGCTGGAAACGTTGTCGTTGCCGGCAAGCTCGGCGGTCAAGGCACCTTTGTGACCGACAGCACCTACAAGGGAATCGGCGATGATATCTTGGTCTTGAAATTGAGCAGCACTGGAAATTTGCTGGGCGCCGCGCGCTATGGCGGCTCAGCAGCAGACGAAGCTGTTGGGGTTTCGGTCGGGTCCAATGGACATATCGTCGTCGTCGGCAACAGTAGCAGTTCAGACATCCCCACTTCCTCGGCCCTGTACAATGGCACAAGCGGCGACGCTTTTGTCTTGCGGCTGCGCAGCAACCTGAGCCGTCATTGGGCATTTCGCTACGGCGGCAACTCATTTGACAAAGCCAATGACGTCGTGGTCGAGGCCGCCACCGGCAATATCTATGTGGGTGGGGAAACTGGCAGCTCCAATTTCCAACAGACGATCGCCACCTACCAAGGCAGTGGTGGTGCCAAAGGTTTCGTGCTCCGCTTAGACTCCTTGGGCACACGCGCGTGGGCGCAGCGTTACGGTGGCAGCGGGGTGGAGCGCGTCTATGCCCTGCACCTACCTCCCACTGGCGGTTTGCTCGTGGCTGGCTATACCACAAGCTCGGATTTTCCACTTACCATTGCGGGGCTTGGTGGCTCAGGCTTGGATGCATTTTTGCTGAACTTGAATCTTGATGGCACACGGGGCTTTGCGCGCCGACTCGGCGGCAGCCTCGACGATCTGGGAAATGACATCGCCACCGACCTTGCAGGCAATATTTTCATGACGGGAGAAACCCAGAGCCTGAATTTTCCAAGCTCCAACAATGCTTACAAGGGCGCTGGCAGAGACCAATTCGTTTCCAAGTTTGGTGCTGCGGGCAATTACATTTGGAGCTTCCCCTACGGCGGATTGTCGGATGACTTTGTGGGCGGCGGATTGACCTCCGATGCTGCCTCGGTCTATCTGGCAGGTCACACGCAAAGCATCAACTATCCGCAGACACTTCCTGGCACAGGGGGCAATACCGCACGCGGTGCGGTGTTGAGAATGCGGGATTGTGTGGGCCAAAATGCAGATTTCATTTTCCAGCACGTCTGCGAATTTGACACGGTACAATTCACCAATCTATCGGTGCGCGGCACCTCAGACACGATCGCCCATCGGTGGTGGTTTGGCGACGGCGACAGCTCCGATGTTGTGCATCCCAGTCATTATTATGCGTCACCCGGCAGGTACAACGTGCGGCTGCGCGTCACGAGTCCCTGCGGCGTGGATTCCGATATCACCAAGGTGGTGAATGTCTATCCAGCACCCCGTGTCGATTTTGGGCATCCCCTGGCGTGTGAGACGCGCGGTATTGCCTTTGTGGACAGCACCGTGCTGGATACCACTGTGGGGAGCTTCATCGCTTCGTGGGTGTGGGCATTTGGCGACGGTGGCCTCTCCGCCCAACAAAACCCCACTCATAGCTATGCATTTGCGGGAGACTATGCGGTGCATTTCACCGTCACGAGCAACCATGGGTGTGCCGACAGCTTGGTGGACACCGTGCGTGTGCATCACCGCCCCGCTGCCAACTTTGGCGTTACCGACATTTGCTTGCGTGACAGTGCGATGTTTCGCGACAGCACCCTCCTCGGTGGCGATAGCTTGACGACATGGGCTTGGGACTTTGGCACCCTGGGCGCCACAGCGAGCGTGCAAAACCCTGCTTATGTCTATCTCACAGCCGATACGTTTGCCGTTCGATTGATCACCACCACCAACGAAGGATGCAGCGACACCATGATCAAGCCGATCAAGGTGCTGCCATTGCCGATGGTGAATTTTGGCATGACCGCCGTCTGTTGGCCTGATGCGGTGACCTATACCGACAGTTCCAGCATCGTCGGTGATCTCATTGCGGGTTATGTCTGGCATTTTGGCGACAACCTTTCCGATACCCTCCAAAATACCCAGCATAGTTATGCCGCCGCTGGCGAATATGACGTGGTCTTGTGGGTGCTCACGGCGAGTGGCTGCGCAGATAGCCTGCGCACAACCCTGAACGTGCATGACAAGCCCACCGCAGATTTCAGCGCGCCTGCCGCCTGCTGGCCCGAGGCCATCAATTTCAGCGATGGCAGCGCTGTCGCTGGCGACAGCTTGGTCACGTGGTCTTGGGCATTTGGCGATGGGGACATCGCCTCCACGCAGAGTCCTAGCCACCTCTATGCATTGCCCAATACATACAGTGCAAGTTTGGAGGTGATCTCCTCTTTTGGGTGCCGTGACACCATCGTCAAAAATGTAACCGTCCACCCCAAACCCACCGCATTTTTTGCACCCTCAAATGTCTGTTTTCCCTTGCCCTTGTCCCTCACGGATGGTTCTACGGTTTCTTCGGGAGCCATTACGGGATGGAATTGGAATTTTGGGGACGGAAGCACGGGCTTTTTGCCCTTCACTGCACACCTCTACGCCAATGCAGGCAGCTACATCGTGACATTGATCGCGACCACCGCAGACGGTTGTCGTGACACGATACAAGACTCGGTGGAGATCTATGCGCAACCCGCCGCCAACTTTGGGGTGGAGAATGTATGTGATGGCGACACGGTCTTCTTCACGGATTCGTCCTCCGTGAGCAACGGGGTGATTGCGCAATATGCCTACACCTTCGGCGATGGCAATGGCGCCAACGCTGCCAACCCAACGTGGATCTATGCGCAACCGGGAACCTATGTCGTTTCTGAAACCGTGACGAGTGACAACAACTGCATAGCCATCGCGGTAAACACGGTCACCGTCTATGCACTTCCCAATCCCGACCCCATGGTGGTCGGGTATCCCGATATTTGTGTCGGTGACACGGTGCGCCTTCAGGAAGTGCAAATCTTCCCGCATTACAATTGGGAAACGGGCGATACCAACAATTCGATCGGTATCCAAGGCCGCAGCGATTGGGTGGTGCTCACCGTCACTGACGCCAACAGTTGCACCAACAGTGACTCTGTGCAGGTGCGTTTCCACAATGTGCCCCGCCCCGAGGCCGTGGTCACCCCTGATCCAAATGCTACATTCTGCTCCAATGACAATTCGTTTGTCAATGCAGGCGGCTCCTATTTTTCCTACAATTGGTCCACGGGCGCAACCGCGCCCTCGACCATCGTAGCCCAGTCTGGGCCAGTCTCGGTGATCGTCACCAATGGTTTTGGCTGCACAGACACCTCCGAAACGGTCAATTTCACGATTTTGCAATCACCCGCCACTCCCCTCATCACCCAGGTGGGGAACGTCCTCAGCACCACGGCTGCCACGACCTACCAATGGTATTTGAACGGTTTAGCAATTCCGAATGCGACTGCCCAACAGTACACAGCCCTTGCGACGGGCAATTATGCCGTTGCGGTCACCAATGGAAATGCCTGTGCGACCTTCTCAACCGCAATATCGACGGTGGTCGGGAGCACGCCTGAGTTCTTCACCGAATTCAGCCTCTTCCCCAATCCCTGTGGCAGCGAGGCGCATCTCCGTGGCATGTTGAAAAAGGGTGGATCCATGCAGATCAGGCTTCTCAATGCCACAGGTCAAGTGATCTGGGAAGACACAGTGGCCGTGTCGGCAGGTGTTTTTGAACATGTGTTGGAAACGAGGCTGCTCCCAGCGGGATATTATGTCTGCCAAATGACCCTGGGCAAGGACATGCTGCATCGGGTGGTTGTGAAGCAATAAGGGTGCTTCCCGCCATGGTGACCGCAGTTTTTCCGTGCTGGTAGGTGCACGTTTCTATGGCCGAATTTGTCGTACACCCCCAAAATAATGGTGCTGCGTTGCTCCATTTTATTCATCGTTTCATTTGCAGCAGCAAGCATCGGCTCAAAAAACGAAGTGCCTTACCGTTGCACTGCGTTTTTAGACGGACTTGAATATTGCGACCTTGGGATAGCGATGTCGGAAAGCCCTATTGGCTGTCCTATTGTTGCCGATTCAAATTTTCCAGACGATGCCAAAGCGGTCTGCGATGCTACGGGCGAAGGCGGCGTATTCGTATTGTGGTTGGCAATTTTTGATGAGCAATTTCAGGCAATCTGGATCGCCTTTTTTGGCCGTGAAGGCCAGTAGAAATATATTGAAGACGGCCTTGGAGCGATGTTGCAACAGATCAGGGCGATTGAGGCCAAGGTCTCTTTCGGTGGTTTCACCTCTGAGCACTTTGGGAATCACTTCGGCGAGTTCTGTGTGTGGGTTGATAACAAAATCGAAAAAGTCATTGGGTTCCTCCTCGACAGGATTTACGTAAGGGCCGCCATCTGCGGCTTCGGGGAATTTGGTGCCTTTGTATTTTGCCCCATTGCATCCACCGCAAGCAAGGAGCAAATTGTCCCACTCAAAGCACAATTCTGGGAATCGATGCTTGGGGCGAAAGTGCTCGATTTGATCATAAGATACATGCCTGATGTGCGATTCGCAAAAGGCACATTTGGAGCCGAACATGACTTGCAGTTGGTTCCGTACAGCATCGTCGGCATATTTCCCTTCAGTCTTTTTCTTCGCTTTTTTCTTGTCGTCGTTTTCTTTGTCAGCCGCAAGCGTGGCGATGGCCACCAAATAGGCATCCCGCCAATCATTGGCGTTTATTGCAAGCACATAGGGCTTTGTAGTCCTAGCAACATTGATCATCCGAATTTCTCCTTCAGCAATGCCTCGATTTCCAATTGGATATCGGATGGCCCCATGCCTGGGCCAAGCGCCTCGCGTACAAAGGGATAGGTCGCTTCCAATTCCTTTTGCTCTGCTGCATTGAGCGAAGGCTTGCGTTTGAGGGCATAATATGTGTCGATCTGTGCTTGGGTTTCTTCAGAGAACTCGGAGACAAGACCGAAGGCTGGACTGCGGAGGATGTCATCGACGCTTTGGGCGAAAATGTTGCTGATGCGCTCGACTTTGACATCTCCCTCTGTTTTGCAAAAGCGATAGGTCACGGCATCGCTTCCTGCGCCAGCTGCTATGACAGGGCTGTGTGTGGCTACGATAAATTGGATATTGGGAAATGTTCGTCGGAGGAATCCTGGCATCGACCGCTGCCAACTTGGATGTAGGTGAATGTCCAATTCATCAATCAACACGATACCTCTTGCTTCCAAGGGAGACTTGCTGTCTGGAAATGCGTGCATCATTCTATAGATCAGATCTCCCGCGAAGGAAAGCACACTTCTCAAACCATCCGAAAGGCTTCCGATCCCAATTTCTTTTTGGGGAGATTGAAAGCGCATTCTGCCATTTTCATCGACACCCAAGAGGCGGTATCCGGCGGGCAGCAGGGAATTGATTGCCTTTTTGCCTAATTCAAACTGCTTTTTGGCAAGGGGTTTGTCGGTTTTTGTAATTTGATAGTCTAGAAATACCATCCAAGTTTCAAATGCTTCAAGTGGCATATCAGATCGAAATTGAGACAAGAAATTTGTATGCCGCATCGGAACCTGTTCTCTCGGCACAAGACCTCCCTTGGTATCCGCGAGTCTCCTGAAGGCCCCATATCCCGCGCCAAACCAACCTTTGCCTTCCGGCAGAAACGCTGAGGCGCGAAGGCTTGCCATCATTTCCTCGATTTGATGACTGATAGCAAATGTGGGTTCATAATAATCACGACCATGAATGCTGGTTTTCCCCAATCCTACGACAAAATAGGCATACTCAAAGATATTCTTGGAAGGAGATCTGTCGCTCAATTTGTCGCCATCATTCCTGTGAAGGCGCAATCCGATCTGACCAAATTTTCCGCTTTCGGTGATCCAATCATCTGGCGAGCACAACTTATTCGCCCCTTCTGGTCCTGCTAAGAGCAATCCGATCGCCTGCAAGACTGTCGTCTTCCCTGTTCCATTTTCCCCCAAAAAGGTCACCCATTGGAAAGCCTTCTCTTTTTTGTCGCCGAGCTGGATCGTCTGCGATTGGAAACACTTTACATTTTCGAGGGTCACTTCTTCAATCCACATGGTGCTGCACTTACTTGAAACGCTAAGATAGTTGTTTGCGGGCAAATCTGGGAATTGCAATTGTTGCAGGCAGGGCACTTCCGCTTTGCCCTGGCATCCCTTTCACCTCATTGTTTGCGGCAAATTTCCTAATTTGGGGCATGATAGCGAGAATTGTTTTGGATTTGGTGCAGGAGCCTGAGCCTACTCGGCCGATCGCCTTGATTTTGATAGGGGCACTGGTCGTGATGATGCTCTTGGAGGGCGGCATTTTGGCTGCTTTTGGGTTGCGGCCGATCGGCAAGGCATTTACCAATAGTTTTTTGGTAAATATGGCTGCTTGTGGCGCGGGTTTCGTGTTTTGGATGGCCTGCGAGATCCTTGAGTTGCCGGGTTTGGCTGTGCTCTTGGCTGTGTGGGTGGCCGCTACGGCGGTGCAGGGTCTGGTTTTGTCCACACAGCGCGAGAACCTTTCTTTGGGCCGCAGCTGGCTGGCGGCGGTGGCGATGAAGTCGGTTTCAGCGGGGCTATTGATCGCTGGTTTCTTGCTCTTTTCCAATTGATAGCACATGAAAAATGTACTCAAAGTATCGCTGCTCGGTCTGGCCCATGGCTTGAGCGATTGCGCTGCCGGATTCATGATCGGCACGCTCCCCGATGGGGGCGCTGGCGGTTGGTTGGATGTCGGGGCTTTGGTATTGCTGTATAATGTATTGGCGTTTGGTGGGCAGGTGCCTGCAGGCGTGGTCGTGGATCGGCTGGGCAGGCCCAAGCTGGTACTGGCGCTGAGCCTGTGCCTGGTGGCTGTGGCTTTGCTGGTATTTCCGAACGCGCCCTTGCTGGCGATCGGCCTTGCGGGTGTGGCGGGGGCTTTTTTCCATGTCTCGGGGGGCATGCTGGCCTTGCTGGCATTTCCCAAGAGTACTGTGGGTGCAGGCTTGTTTGCTGCGCCAGGGGTGATGGGCCTCGCTTTGGGCGGCTATATGGCTTGGCTGGGTATGCCTGCTTTGCTGGCCTTGGCAGGGATCGTGGCCTTGGTGGTTTTGCTGATTTTGGTGCTGGAATATCCTGCACCTGCGTCGGTGCCGCAACCTGCGGCGCAAGGCGATGCCCTCGAATGGCATGATTTGATCATGCTGGTATTGTTGCTGGCGATTGCGATGCGGTCGGCGGTTTGGAATCTGTTTGAACTCATTCATTCCGCTGATCATGCCTTGTTGCTGGTTTTGGGGCTGGCGGCCATGCTCGGCAAGGTCGCCGGCGGATTTTTGGCGGCGCGCTGGGGATGGCGGCGCTATGCGGTGATCGCCTTGGTGATCTCGACGCCGCTCCTCATGCTCGGCGGCACGCTGTGGTGGACGCTATTGCTGGGCATTTTCCTCCTCCAATCTGCTACGCCCGCTGCCGTGATGGGCATGTACAGGCTCATGCCGCGCATGCCCGCAACGGCGATCGGCATGTGTTTCGGGCTCGCGATCGCAGCTGGTGGTGTACCTACAATGCTCGGCTGGCGGCCTGAACCCTGGACGCTTGTCATACTGTTGCCGATCGTGGCAGTTGGGTATTGGGTTGGGATGCGAAGGCAGCCTGTAGCCTCGGCACCTGCCAACGCAAAGTGAACGCGGGTGGTTGCAAACTCATTTTTCTGCTTCTCTAGCGTTCATGAGCTTTGGGCACGGCCTCAGCCAACGGTGTTCAGGCAATCAATTGGCTGGCCATTCTTCCTAAAAATTGAACCAAATTCCTCACCAACCATTCGCCAAGAATCCCGTAATTCCCTTCTATGCCCGCCACCCGAATCGCCCTTCCGCTGATTGTCTTTGTCGCTGCGATCGGCATAGCACTCGCGGCATCGCTGCTCCCTTTTATTCCTACATGGCACACCTTTCAGGTAGTGACGACGATGTTTGCGTTGGCGGCGGGGCTTGCGGCTGCGGTTTGGCTGATCAGAGGTGTCTGGCTGCAGACAGGGGAGCGCCTGACACAGGGCTTTCGGCTGGTTTTGGCAATGGCTGCGAGCTTTTTGATTGGGGCGAGTCTGCTCTTTGTGTGTTTCCTGAGCTTGGTGGGTCTCAATGGCTTTTTGTTTCCACCAATTTACAGCCATCAAGTCGATTTTCCCGCCTACGAAACAACGATCTACGTGTTTGACACGAGTTTTTTGGATCCGAGTACAAGCTTTTCCTACCGCAAGGGCTGGCTGCCCTTCCTGCATGAAATCGGGAATTTTGGCGGTGTGAGTGCCTCAGATGTGCAGATCGTCCAAGAGGGCGAGTGGGCTGTGGCTGATTTTTTCAAGCTCCATCTGCCCACAGCAGCGGTGGAGCGGCTGGGTTATTGACATCCTCATTGACCCAATCCTGGCACCAACTTCAGTTCGCGATCGGCGGCTGCGATGTCAAAAAAGTAGTCTTGCCCGAGTGCGGCTGCGATCGCGCGGTCTTGCGCGAGGCGCACATCGAGGGCGGGTGCGTGCGGGTCTGGGCGCAACACCAACAAGGCACCTCCGGCACCCAAGTCGATGAACTGGTGGATCGGTAATGCCTGCAAGCTGGCCTTGCCGAAGTGTGCGACGGCTTCTGGGCCCAGTACCGTGAGCCAATAGATGCCTGTGAGGGGGCCTTTGAAGTCAAAGCCAACCTTTTGGATGCCCTCAACACCGCCCGGGGAGAGGATATCGCGCCAATGCTTGGCTTTCCAGTCTTCGTAGGGGGCGACACCTCCTGCGATCCCAGGAAACTGCGCGCAAAGCTGGGCAAAGAAGCCTATCAAATCTTGCCATCCCTCCTCCGTTCCAAAATGATCGCCCGACAATTCCAGCAACCACCGCAAGGGTTTGCTGCTATTCCATTTGATATCGGCTGAGAATGAGCTGTCTTTGGAGCGCAACATCACGGAGCCGAGCTTGCGGGTGGGGCTACCGCACAGCATGGCGATCGCATCGGTTTCGCTCTTGGCGGTGAGCGCCTTGCGGATCGGTTCGTTTCGGTCAAAATGGCTGGGGCTGGCGATGCCTTGCGCTGCTGCGAGCAATGCCAGCAGTGCTTGGGCGGAGGCATCAGTGTCAAAATGATAATTGGTGTTCAAGACCAACCAAAAGCGATTTTCCATGGCTGAAATTTACCTTTTTTAAAGGTGATAATACACATTGTCGGCAGCGGCCATGAGGGAAGAGCTTAATTTTGTCGCGGTTTCTTTGCCTTTGGGGCCACGCACGACGAGGTCAAATTCTCTTTCGGGGAGGTCCAGTGCAGTCGTACTTCCTGCTTTTTTGATGGTAACATTCCCACCTCTTGAGTCTTCTCCTTTGGCGATGGCATAGATCGCCTCTAGTTGTTCCGTGAAGGATTGGTATTTGACATCCTTCACATCACCTACCACTTTGCTGGTCATGATATCTGGTATCGCGCGTTTTGTTCCGCCACTATACATGTCTGCAAACGTGACGTCATAGGCTTGGTTGTTTTTGGAAACGCTATCGCCATAGACAGCTGCAATCGAAGAGGTCTCCACCAACTTGCCGCTTTTGCGGGAGCCGCGCCCACTCAAGTAGGTGAACGGCCATTGGAAATCGTCGTCATTTCCCTTATTGCTCAAATAAGGATCTTTGTATTCATCCTTGTAACGATCCAAAGTGCCTGGGGCGAGGTCCTCTACGGATTCCATGGCCTCATTGACCTCTGATGCATCGGTAATCTCATCGAGTTCCTCCAATGCCGTCTCCTTGTTTTCCTCCGTAGCTTTTGCACTGCCCGAGGTCAGCAGTTGCGCGACCAATTGCGCGCTGCCACCTCCAGCGGGTGCCGTTGCCAATTGTTTGCTAGGGTCGGCCTTGGTTTGCAGTGCTTCGGCACCTTTTACATCGGCCTCTCTTTCCAAAGCGGGGTTGTCATTGACGGCTTGTCCACCGACTTCTGTGGTGGGTTGCACACGACCTTGGCGCTGCTGCACGACGTGCCAAGCCTCGTGGGGCAGGTGCTTTTCTTGGCCCGCTGCGACGTGAATGTCATTGCCCTGGGCGAATGCGTGGGCATTGAGTTGGGCGGGTTGGGAGGAGTTGTAGTGGACCTTGACATCGTCCATGGCCATGCCCGAGAGGTTCTCGATGCCCGATTTGAGCTGGTCGGGCAGGCCAGTATCGTTGCGCTTGCGCTGTATGGCTGGGCCAGCGAAGAGGCTGGCTGCTTGCATCAATTGGGCAGTCTGCTGCACCTGCGGGCTGTTGCTGGCGGCTGCCTGCAATGCGCGCAGTTGATGGATTTGTGGGCTGGCATCTGCGGCGGCTTGCAGCTGCCGCAATTGCGGGGTATTGGGACTCTCGGCCGGTGGCGCGTCGTGGGTGGATTTCAATTGGCCGACCTGCATTTCGCCGCCTTCGTGGCTTTCTTGGGCGATCTTGGGGCTTTCCTTGATTTCGTTGGCTTTCATCTTTTCCAGAATTTGAGTCCAAAGAAAGTACCTTCCCGTTTGCAGATCGATTACATTTTTCAGCCTAAAGATAAATGCGCTTTTGGGGCAGTGCGATTTGATTTAGGCTCTTGGATTTGCAGGAAGGCTATTTTGTGGCGTGTTTGGGCTGGATTCGGATAAATGAGCGGCCAAAAAAAACAGACCAGCGCTTCTTTTGGGAATTGAGCGCTGGTCTGATTCAAAAAATGCCTTGACGGAAAGCTATGCCGTTGCCGACAAGAACTCGCGGTGGGCTAGTTGTTGGGTGCGCCAGCGGCGACCCACTTGTTGATTTTATCGACGTAACATGAGGAAAGCAGGTTGCCGCTCGGCGGCATGGCTTTGTACCGTGGATCGCCGGCCATGGATCCTGGGAGGCGACCGTTTTGCGCGGTTTGCTTCACCGTCGTGAAGTCGCTGAGATTCAGTCCAGCACTTGGACTTGCACCACCATGACAGCCATTGCAATAGGTCTGCATCATCGGCTGAATGTCGGCGCTATAGCTCACGGTTGCAGCGGTGTCGCAGCCCACGGTGCTGCAATTGACGCTGTTGGCCGCGCCTGCTCGCACCCAAGATTTGAGGGTGGCTATCTGGTCGCTGCTGGGCTGTGGAAAACCCGAGGGTGGCATTTTTTCTTCGCTCAGCGCTCCCATGGCGGTGATGACCTCGCTCCCCGCTACATTCTTGGGGGTGACGCCCCTCATGATGCCGTTGTAATTGGTGAGGTCGTACCCATTGGCGCGGTCGTTTGCGTTGTGGCAACCCGTGGTGCTGCAATAGGTGACAAAGATGGGCAGGACTTGGCTCTCAAAGCATGTGTCGGGCTCTATATGATCCCATGTACATCCTGATAACAAGGTGATTGCGCCAATGGCGACGGCTACACCGTGCTGGGCCAGGCGATTGCATACTTTCAATATCTTCATTGTCGATTTCATGTCCTACACGCTATTAAATTTCCCTTGGGGAAGATACGGGACAAAGTTGTCCAAAGTTGGTCTGGTTTTGGGCGATCGGGATCATTTTTAGGCGCTGATGTTGTAAGATATCGCTTGTAGGTCGTTAGGACGTTGATTTTTGCTTTGGGTAACTTTGGTTGCAGAGGGCTTATTTTTGGGTTTTGCTTGGGCTGATTGATTTGCTTTAGACCATGTTTCTTTGGGTGGCAGCCGGAGGCTAGCATTGGTGTTGGCGTTTGGAGCTCCCGCACAATGTGCGGGACAGGCACAGCTCGCGCCTCACTTTTTTGGCTATCACCTCATTTTGGCGCTTCGCTTTCCTTTTGGCTTTCGCCTTGTTTTTGGCTTCCGCTTCTTTTCGCTTTCCTTCGTGCTGTGCTTGCATTTCTGTGCGGCCCTAAAATGCGGAGAGAATCCACTATCTTTCCTCCATGGATATCACCCGCACCGCAGCTTGGTTTTTCATCATCGCCGTTGCCCTGGCGTTTTTGATTTTGGCACAAAATTTTCTGATTCCCTTGGTGGTGGCAGGCTGTATTTGGTTTATTATCAATAGTCTGTCTGGTCTGATCGCCAAGGTCAAGATCGGCAAGTCTGGCTTGCCGATGTGGCTGTGCCGCACGATTGCGATGGTCTCGATCCTAGGGCTCATTGTTTTCGCCATCGAAATCATCGTCGGCTCCGTCAATGGCATGATCGCAGCTGCCCCGGAGTATGAAGAAAACATGGGGCGGATGATCAACGAGGTGATGGCGACATTCAACGTGAAGGAGCTGCCGACGATGACGCAGTTGATGGAGCGCTTTGACCTGAGTGCCTTGGCCGCAGAGATGGGGTCCGCGATATCGGGGTTGGCGGGGTCGCTGTTTTTGGTGTTGTTGTATGTGGTCTTCATGTTGTTGGAACAGAGCACTTTTCCGAGGAAATGGCGCCTCATGTTTGGTACCCGTGATACCCGCCGTCTGGCGGCTGATGTGCTGGATGACCTCAACCAATCGGTGCGCAACTATATCACCTACAAGACGGGCCTCAACCTTGCTGCCTCTATCTTGTGCCTTGTACTCGTCTGGGCTGTCGGACTAGATTTCCCCGTTTTCTGGGCCTTTTTGATCTTTTTGATCAATTGGATACCGACTGTAGGGTCCCTGGTGTCGGTAAGTATGCCCACCCTATTTGCCATCGTGCAGTTTGATAGCTGGACACCTGTGACGGTCATCTTTTTGGGCATCCTCGCTGTGCAGACCATCATGTTCAATATCGTAGAGCCACGAGTGCTCGGCAAGTTGCTCAATATCAGTGGTCTTGTCGTGATACTGGCTTTGGTACTGTGGGGGTCGATTTGGGGCATCGTGGGTATGGTGCTTTCGGTGCCGATCATGGTCTCGTTGATCATCGTGCTCTCCAAGTTTGAGAGTACTAAGTCGATCGCAATTTGGTTGTCGGCAGATGGATTCGTCGAGGAAAAATGAGGCCTTGGAGGTTAGAAATTGGGAGAAGTGAGTCGCGTCTGGCAGGTAGCAAATGCAGATAGCAATTATAGGCTGCCTTGTCATAATCTGTGATGCTCGCAGCATTCAAAAACAAATTGTAAAGGTTTGAAAAGGGGAGGGCAAACCTTTGCGTTATTTTATCTTTCGCTATTGGCAAACGGCATTTCCATCATTTGCGATGGGATCGGGCATAGTTGGGTGAATGGATAGCTGTTTGCTTTTGATCGGTGGGTGGCTCAGTTCGGTTTTTGAGGATTCTTGTTCCAGTGAAGACCACTGGGCACCTAGCAAGCATTCCCAAAAAACGTACGGGGATCGCCAGCATGCCAGCGAATCCCCGATCGATCAAAGCGTTGAAAAAAAACAGCCCTGCATGACAATTGTCGATCACCATGCGGATTTCTATTTTTGCGCCTGTGCATAGCTACGCTTCAAATCAGGATAGCAAGCATGCGCATATTGTAATAACTATCGTCTCTTCAAAAGTAGATGGTTGTGAGCGTTCTTGGAATGACCTAGGTCATGCTTCCGAATGATCGATGCAGAAATGTGCTTTTGGACGGCCTTGTCAGCTGGCTGTATTGCTCGGCTTACCGGCCGCTGCACGTAGTCCGAGCGAGGCGAGGAGCAAGCCCCATGGCGCGCCGTGCATCGCCAAGTCAAACCAGTAAATCGGAAGGTCCATCGGTTGCCCGGTGGCGATCCACCTGATTTTTTCCCAGATATGTGGTTCTGGGAAAAAGGGCGCCAATCCCAAGGTGAGCGAGGCCATGACGAAGAGCGGCAAGCCCTTGATGAGCAATGATTTCATAGTGGAATTTGTTGTCGAAGCTGCCGAGCCGCCCATAGGGCAGCTCGGTGCAATTTCTGAAATTAGTTGTTTTCTTGTGCCTGATGACCGGAGGCCAGGTTGTCGGAGGCTGGTGCCGGAAGGGTTTTGGAAATCGCGTCCCAGCCGCCTGCGATATCCATCACGTGATAGAAACCTCTTGCCTTCAAAACCGAGGCGCCGATCATGGAGCGGTAACCGCCTTTGCAGTGCACGTAATAGGTTTGCTCAGGATCCAAGTCTTGGAAGGATTGCATGAGATAATCCAATGGATAATTGAGTGCGCAATCCCAGTGGCCCTCATTGTACTCGACGAAGCGACGCAGATCCAGTACCTTGCCTTGACCACGCAAGTCGTCGAGCTTCTCGGGCGCGATGCGGTTCACAAAGGCGATCTCATTGCCAGCACCTTGCCAAGTTTCAAAACCGTCGATGAGATAGCCCAAGCAATTGTCGTAGCCTACGCGCGCCAGGCGCGTCACGATTTCTTCCTCTTTT
The DNA here is from genome assembly GCA_031415375.1 of Bacteroidota bacterium. Lineage (GTDB taxonomy): Bacteria > Bacteroidota > Bacteroidia > J057 > JADKCL01 > JADKCL01. The sequence continues at coordinate 49,909 of JANORP010000104.1, forward strand.
CCAGCTGGGGCGATGAGTACAATGGGTTGTTGCAAATCCTCGATCATGATGCCGACCCATGGTGCAAAATCGCCACCGATCCCGATATAGAGTGCGCCAGGGATATGCCCGGCAGCAAATTCATCCATACTACGGGTGTCGAGGACAAGTGCTTTCTTGCCCAGCATTGCCTCAAATTGAGCAAGGTTGAGCGCTACAGTGCCCTTAGCGAGCACTGCGTCAAAACTGCCATAACCCGACTTGTTGAGCATCGCGTTTTTGGGGAAATACTGCGGCGGAGGCAATATGCCATGGAGCACTTCGTCGATGAACTGTGCCCTGGTGAGCTCAGGTCGCAGCGCATAATTGGTTCTTTTTTGGTGGCCGAGGCTATCGACGAGCTCCTTGCCGATGTTCTTGCCACAGGCGCTGCCAGCGCCATGGCCTGGGTAGAGAATGACGTCGTCGGGCAAGGGAATGATCTTGCTGCGGAGGCTGTCGTAGAGGTATCCTGCCAGATCCTCGCGGGATGTGGCGGAGGAGACCGCCAAGTCTGGCCTACCCACCTCGTTGATAAATAAGGTGTCGCCCGAGAACAGCGCATGCGGATTGCCCATCTCGTCGATCAGCAGGTAGCTCACGGACTCCATCGTGTGCCCAGGGGTGTGCAAGACCTTGATCTGCACCTTGCCGAGCTGGAGCAATTCTCCATCTGTGGCAACGTGGATGCGGAAATCTGCCTTGGCTGTCGGGCCAAAGACAATCGCTGCACCCGTCTTGGTGGCCAAGTCCACGTGGCCAGAGACAAAGTCGGCGTGGAAATGAGTTTCCAAGATGTACTTGATCCTCGCATCGTCTGCCGCAGCTCGCTCAAGATAGGGCGCCGTCTCACGCAATGGATCGATCACGGCGACCTCGCCATCGCTTTCGATATAGTAGGCTGCCTCCGCGAGGCATCCCGTATAAATCTGTTCAATTTTCATAACAAGCACGATTGAAATACAGTGCAAAATAAGGCTGCCAACGCGGTCGCAGAATGATCTGCGTCAGCTTTGGGTTTCAGAAACAGAAACGCATCGACAGCAACGTCTGTTGTGTGACCGGAGTTACCTAGGTAATAATTAAAAAATTAGAAATGAGACAAACCTGGGATATTTTTTGTAAATTTGAGGAAGTTTTGCAAATCGAAAGAAAATGATCGTAGAATTCAGCGTAAAAAACTTCCGATCCATCCGAGAGCTACAAACGATTAGCTTCGTAGCCACCTCGCTCGGCAGCAATCAAGACAAGTATCCAGAAGTCGATCGCAACAACATTGCCGAAGAAGGAGGAATGCGATTGCTCAAGACCGTAGGTATCTATGGCCCCAATGCCAGTGGCAAGAGCAATGTGATCAAGGCCCTATCCTATTTCATGGTCACCGTTTCTGATTTGCCAAGCTCAGAGTCTCGGTTGGGATCCCTGGCAGACCCATTCCTGTACCAAGAACAGCCGCGAGCGTCGGATTCTTTCTTCCAAATCGTGCTCATTTTGGGTGGCAAGAAGTATCGTTATGGATTTACAGTGCGCAAGAATTCTCAGATCGATTCGCCCAATGCCAGCAAGGAAATCGTCACGAGCGAGTGGTTGTTTGGCCCTAAGGAAAAAAATCAAGTCAAATATTTTACGCGGAAGGACTTAGAGATCCAAAAGGAAAATCTTCCCAACGGGAAGATGGTACCTCAACTACAATATCCACACACCCTGTACTTGACCCATGCAGCGGCATTTGTCAAGGGCATTTGCTCCGAAATCTCCAATTTTTTCAGGAGGTTTACGATTTCCAATTGCACGAGCAGCACAGAGAATTTTTTGTCACCAACGCTTTGGATGATCGATCATCCAGAAAAAAGGCGGGACTTGCTTTCCTTTCTAGCAGGATTCGGGCTTCACTATGATGACATCGAGATGGAACGGGAGGAGGGGCAGTCGCTGGAGGAGGCCTTTAAGAAGAATGGACTTTCGCTTGTCAAGAAAGCGAAGGTTGATGGGCAGGCAGCAGTGAAATTGGATCTGATGACGCATGAGTCAGATGGGACTAGGAAGCTCTTGAATATGGCGGGCCTGCTATCCATGTCGGGAACCATCAGCCCGGGGTTTTTCATTGTATTGGATGAATTGGACAGTAATTTTCATCCGTCATTGGTGAGGCGGTTCCTTCAATTGTGCAATGACAAGGCCTTCAACCAAACCAACTTCCAATTGCTCTTTACCAGCCATGATACCAATTTGATGGATCCTGAGATCATGCGCCGTGATCAGTTCTATTTTGCGGAGAAGGATACCCAAGAGGCAACTTACCTCTTCTCCCTCTCAGATCTCAAGGGTGTGAGAAACGATGCTGACTTCTCTCGGCACTATCTTGCCGGTTTTTATGGGGCATTGCCGCTCTTGCGCACATTGACGACTGCAATTGCGGAATAGGATGGGCGAATCTTGGGAAACGAAGTCGGGCGACGCGCGCAAAAGTGATGGCATGGAAGTCTTTATCATCTTTTGTGAAGATGGAGCGGTTGAACCCTCCTATCTCAATACTTTTAGGTCGCAAAGCGTTCAGATTTCCTGCATCGCCAATGCTGGACAGCATCATCAAAATGTGGATTATGCGACGAATTATTTGCGCAAAAAGGGGATGCTGGAAGTCTTGAATGGGGTGGAAGTCTTGAAATTCATGCACGGAACCCAGGTCTGGTGCATGTATGACAGGGACAAGGATGCTTCCAAAGACGATGGAAAAGACACTGCATTCAACGATTCTATTGCCAATGCGCGTGCACGTGGCATGGGCGTCGCTTGGAGCAATGACAATTTTGAGCTTTGGATCTTGTTGCACTTTGTGGATGTCGATGTCAACGATGCTGCTTGTCTGCACCGCGACGGGTATTATCTACTGCTCGAAGACGTCTTGCGATCGGCCTATCCAGAAGGTTCCTTGCTCGGGCAAAAAGTACACAATCCGCTTTTTACCTATCGCGATAGCCTCAAATCGGGCTCCCAGTTTGCAAGGATGATGCTTCCTTTGTTGGCGGGGAAAATGGAGGATGCGATTGCAAGGGCAAAAAATCTGGAAAAACATCACGATGAGGCGTACAAGACCCCGCATCGCAAGGTGCCTTGCACCATGGTGCATCACTTATGCCTCCATATCTTAAAGGCCAGTGCGAGCGATTGTTAGGCTCTTACATGGTCACATCGTGATTGCTGCCTTGAGGTATATCAACCTATCAAGCCCAATTTCCCAGACACACATTCCGCCAAGGCCGATCTAGCAGCCTCTGGAAAGCCTGTGATCCCTGGGATGTCGTTGTACTCCACAAAATAGCGGTCGCCATGGGCCTCTTCCAAAATGTCGATGGCCAAGACGTCGGCATTCAGATGGGTTTGCAGCTGCCGGGTCTGGGCGACCAAGTCTGGCGCAGTGTCGATCAGCACAAAATCACTCGTCTCGACATTGGCTTTCCAGAACTTGCTGCGACGCGCCATGGCCCAAATTTGATCCCCAATGGCGAGGTAGCGGATGTCGCGTTCATAGCGGATGTAGGGCTCGACCGTCACATAATCCTCGCTTATGAACAGGAGATCCTTGACGTCCTGCCGCTGATCGGCATCCCGCACAAGTACCTTTCCAAAGCCGCCGTGGTAGTTGCCTGCTTTCACGACGAAAGGGAATTCCTGCACGATGTTTTGGAGCTGGCAGTATTGGTGGTGGCTTGAAAGGGAATATGCTGGGTCGAGAATGGTGGACGTTTATCTTTGTGATATGTTGTGGATCAAAATCAAGCAGCGATTGCGCTGGACGCGGATGCGGGCTGCCTTTGGAATGGGCTTGGGAGCGCATGCACTGCGCGACCGCCCAGGGCTGCGCGTGTGCATCTACCATGGCGTGGTGCCTGCGCCAGTAAGGCGCATCAATGCCCGTTTCATTTCCACGCAACAGCTAGACGCGCAACTCGGCTACGCAAAACAGCATTTCCAAATGATCTCTTTGGACGAGGCTTTTGCCGGGGACTACGACCACGCCCGACTTGCTGTTGCTGTGACCTTCGACGACGGCTACCTCAACAATCTGCGGCATGCCTTGCCGGTGCTGCAAAAGCATGGCATTCCCGCGACGGTCTTTGTGACGGCACCTAGGGCAGCGGGCCAAGACATCCTCTGGCCCGACATGCTCGACATTGCCTCGGCGGTCTCCAGCCAGCCGATCATGGTCGAGGGCCTCGCATTCCACAAAAACCGCAAGGGTGAATATGTCGATGCTCTGGGTCAACGCCTCAAAGGTCAATCTAAGATGCGTGGTCCCGCCTTCAAGCAGGCGATGGTGGCTGCCTTTGAAGGGGCACGATTTCGCGGGGAGGCGCGATGGGCCGACTATTGGCAGCTCATGGATGCGAGCGAACTGAAAGCATTGGCCGATGCCGATGGGATCACGATCGGTGGCCATGGCACCTTGCACCACAACTTGGACGGCCTGCCCCTCGACGAGGCGCTGCAAGACGTAAAAATGGGCCTGCAATGGATAGAAAAGGCGATCGGAAAACCCGTGAAGGCATTCGCTTTCCCCGACGGGGCCTACACGCGAGAGTTGGTCGATGGCATTGCAGCGCTGGGCATCGATCAATTGTTGCTCGATAACTATCGCTTTCAAGATCAGGCAGATGCGCGGCTCTTGGACCGTTTTACGATCCATCCTTGGCTACCGACCCGCGTTTTGATGGCGGAAATGCTGCGGGGAAGTTATCTTTGATCTGATGGAGCCATTTCCCTACCGGATAGAACGCTTAAATGAGAACCGCCTGTCGGATGTACAGCGGCTGTTGGCGGAGGTGTTGGGCAAAAAGGTTTCGCGTGATTGGGTGCGCATCAAATACGACGCGAACTACCTTGGACTTCCGCACTTCAGCAGTATCGCTTATGATGGTGATCGCCCAATTTGTTTTTATGGCGCTGTCCCGCAGGTGTTTACAACGCCGTCTGGCGAGCGCTGGGTCGGTTGTCATATCGCTGACAGCATGACAGTCACGGCCTATCAGCGTCGTGGCTTGTACAGGCAGCTCGCCTTGACATCGTATGGATGGATGCGAGCGGCGGGCATCAAGGTCGTCTATGGTTTCAACAGTGAGGCGACGCTGATCCCGACAAAAAAAATTGGCTGGCAAGAAGCGGGTTCCTTGCGAGGATATCTGGTGACCGCTGCCCGATGGCCGCGCGCCAAATTCTTCCGGCGAATCCCATTGCTCGGCGATTGGCAAAAACGACGGCTACGGCGAACTTTGGGAAAATACGCCATTTCAGCATCGGACTTCTCCAACAGCAATGCCGCTATCGGCTTGACGGTGGAGTATGCGCCAGGTTTCTTCGCCTCCAAAGCTTTTCACCAGAATTTTTTGGTGGAATTGCAGGGGGTGAAGTTTTGGTTGGCAATCGATGCGATTGTGCGGGTCGGTGACGTTCATTTTGAAACGAGCACTCAACTCTGGGAATCGTTGGGAGAATTGCAACATATTTGTGTACAGCTGGGCTACACACAGCTTTTGTTTCAAACCTATCGCGGATCGCAGCTGGATGCAGCCTTGGCGACGAGACTGGAAGGGTTTGATTCCTGGACCGTAGGCTATATGGAATTGGAAGAAAATGTTGTGTTTGACCGCTACTTGCCGAATTATGCAGATCAGGATTCGTTTTGAGAATTAGCAATGAACCCTGTACAATCTGTAGCCCAGCGACGCCAACCCCCAAAGGATTCAGCGCAGCCAATGGACAATTGGATCGCCTTCAAATGGCAGAGGGGATAGCTCGCCTCGTGCCATTCTCGATTTTCAGCCACACAATAATCCTTAACTTGCTGTATGCAAGATCGAAAATCCTTTCTGCGAAATATGGGAATCTTAGGTGGTGGGGCTTTGTTGATGCCCTTGATCGACAGTGGTCTGCGGGCCGAAATCCAGCAAGGTTTGTCTGTCATTCGCGGTCAGGCGCCGCTGGATGCTGCACGCAATGAGGACATTTGGAAGACGATCCGAGAGGCATTTGATTACCCGACGGATTTCATCAACCTGGAGAATGGTTATTACAGCCCGATGCCCAAGTTGGTGCTTGAAAATTACCTGAGCGATTTCAGGCGGCTCAATCAAGAGACGACTTTTTATATGCGCCGCAAAATGGAGGGTGAGCGGGAGCTGATTCGGCAAAAATTGGCGGATTTTGCTGGTGTGGACCGCGAAGAGGTTGCGCTCACGCGCAATACCACCGAGTCGTTGGATGTCCTCATTTGCGGCTTGCCGCTGCAAAAAGGAGACGAGGTGCTCGTCTCAGTCTATGACTACGGCTCGATGGTCGAGGCATTTGAGCAGCAAGCCGAGCGCTACGGCATCGTTGTAAAAAAGGTGGATTTGCCGGTCGTTCCTGTCTCTGATGAGGACCTGATCGCGCCATGGCGCGCTGCCATCACCGAGCGCACGCGGGCGATGCTTGTCACACACCTGATCCACCTCAACGGGATGATACAGCCCGTGAAAAAGCTGGGAGTCCTCGCGCGGGAAGCCAACATTTTCATGCTTGTCGATGCCGCGCACTCATTTGCCCATGTCGATTACAAAATCCCCGACTTGGGCTGCGATTACCTCGGCTGTAGTCTCCATAAATGGCTCTGCGCACCGCTAGGAAATGGGCTGCTCCATGTCAAAAAGGACAAAATCGCGGAGATTTGGCCACTCTTTGGCGACCGCGCATTGCCCAAGACCGACATCCGCAAGTTTGAGCACCATGGCACGAAGCCGCCCGCAGCTTGGCTGGGCATCGGTCATGCCATCGATTTTCACAACAGCATCGGCAGCGCCCAAAAGGCGGCTCGCTTGCATTACCTCAAAAGTTATTGGACTGATCGGGTCAGGGATATGAAACACGTGCAGCTCTGCTCGCCCACCGATGCGGCTTTGTCTTGCGCCATCGCCAATGTGGGCGTGCGCGGCAAGTCGCCCGCCGAGCTGGCAGACTATCTGTACAATGAACACAAGATATTCACGGTCGCGATCAACACGGGCGCGATCAGGGGCGTACGCGTGACGCCGCACTTGTACAACTCGACTGCTGATTTGGACAAATTGGTGAGGGCTTTGGAAAAGGCAAGCTAGCTAAGATAGTGGCCCGTTATCTGGAAATGGTTTGACAGGCCCGTCTAGTCCCAAGCTGTCGTTCACCGCCCTGACCAAGGTTGGGAAAACGCTCCGCCACCACCACCATAGATGAAGGAGACGAAGCCATCAAATTTACCAGTGCGCACGTCGAGATGGTACAAGATCTTGCGCTCTTTGTCGGTCTTTTTCATCTGATAGACAAATGCCATCAGATAGGTCAGGTCCTTCCAAGAAGCGGTTTCTGGGCCAGGTCGGGCATGTGCGAAGCCAGGCGTGGCTTGCACGAGTGCCAATGCTTGCGCAGGAGCCATCGTGCCTGAGAGCAGCTGGATATCGGGAGAGGATTGAAAAGATTCCACGACAAAGCTTTCGGGGAATTTGAAACCACCAGCATCCTCAAATTGCCAGCGTTCGTTCTCAAAGCAGCCAGCCGACAATAGAAGCGTAGCGAGACCAAGGATTCCCAATAGCTGATTGGTGAGCCTTTGGTGCACCGCTTTCATAGATAAGCATGGATTGATTTCGTGGACGGGCATCACACTTCCATTACTTCAAGATGATTCCTCCCCAACTTGACCTTGCCCTCATGTTCAAGCTGCTTGATGAGGCGGGAGACGACGACACGCGATGTGTGCAGGTCGTCGGCGATCTGCTGATGCGTGGTCTCGATCTCGGTACTGCCTGTGACGCGCACGCGGTCCTTGAGGTACTTGAGGAGGCGCTCGTCCATGCGCATGAAGGCGAGGCTGTCGATGGTCTCCAAAAATTCGTCCATCCGGAGACGGATCGACTCAAAGATGAATGCCTTCCAGCTTTGGTATTGACTCATCCAGGTGTCCAGGTAGGCTACGGGGATCATCACCAAAACAGAATCTTCCTCAGCGACGGCATGTATTTTGCTCTTTTTGTTGCCCATGCAGCAACTCAAGCTCATGGCGCAGGTGTCGCCACTTTCCAGGTAGTAGAGCAGCAACTCATTGCCCTCCTTGTCTTCGCGCATGATCTTGATCGCACCTTCTAGCAGGAGCGGCATGTGGGTGAATGGATCCCCGACATGCATCAAGGTTTGGCCCAGCTTGGCCTTGCGCAACTGACCGACCGTAGCGATTTCCTTGACCAGATCATCTTCCAGCATGAAGCCCACGGTGTCCTCTAGTTTTTCAAACAGCTCTTGATTCATGATATTTATCGAGGGTCTAGTTTAAGTCCATTGCAAATTTACGCATTCGCCGCAAAATGGCCGCGCTATCGGGGTGTACGACTCACGTGTTCGGCGAAGTTAAATTCGGCAATTGTTCGTCGGCTCACAGGCAAGTATTGGGGGCCGCGCCCGCCGTGGAGGGGAGAGCAGCGTATAGGCGATTTCAACTGCTTGCCGATCAGCGCTGCAAGCGTTCGAGGTTTTGCTTGGCCTGTGCAAAGTCGGGCTTGTATTGCAATGCCAATTGGTAGTCGGCAATGGCTTTGCCCTTTTCGCCCAACTTTTCCCAAGTCTCGCCGCGGTCGTTGTAGGCCTCGGGATAGGCTTGGACATAACGCAAGGCCAAATCAAAATCTGCGATGGCTTCTTTGTAACGGCCCAGTGCACGGTGACAATTGGCGCGGTTGTAAGGCGGCCAGTGAAAATAGTCATTCTTGAGCGCAATGGACTCGTCAAAGTCCAAGATGGCCGATTCATATTGCCCGAGCTTGTACTTGGCAAAGCCACGGTTGTTGTAGGCATAGGCGTATGTGGAGTCTGATGTGACTGAGCGGTTGAGGATCAGAAGAGCTTCTTCAGAACGATTCAGGCAGTTGAGCAAATAGCCAACTCCTGAAAGCAATCTGCCTGTCGGTGGATGCAATGCAATAGAACTATCGAGATTTGCATTGGCAGCATTGGTATCACCCAGCTCCAGATAGCACGATGCGCGATCATGATACACTGTTACAGAATCACCATTGCTGGTGGCGAGTGCTTTTGCATAATGCAACAAAGCAGTTTCACACATACCGAGTGCCTTTTCTGCGGCCGCCAGGTTGTTCCAAGCCCCCGTATCTGTCGGGTGTTTTTTGAGATACTCCGAATAACTCTGGCGGGCTCCAACGTTGTCGCCCGCATGCGCTTGGGCGTATGCCAAGTAGAATGCTGATAACTTGTCTTTGGGATCGATGGTCAGGCAAACTCGAAAGTCAGTTGTCGCTTCGTTGTACTGTTGAAGGTTCAATCTAGCTCTTCCACGACGGTACAGCCCTTCCAAAAATGCAGGGTCTAGCTCTACGGCAAGGTTGTAGTCTGCTATGGCAGGCTCATACCGTAGGAGCCGACTCTTTGCATTGCCTCGGCCAACCAAATTGTATTTGAGATTTTCTCCTCCCAAGGCGATCGCCGTGTCGAGATAGACAATGCACTGATCGTAGTTCTGGGTCAGTGCAAAGCATTCCCCCTTGTGTGAATAAGCATCGGAATAGGAACGGTCGGTTGCAATGGCGCGGTCGAAATAGATCTGTGCGGCATCCAGCTCTCGTTGTGCTTCCTTGATCGTGCCAAGGTTAAACAGCGCCAATGTGGATTGAGGATTGACCGCTAGCGCATTGTTGAAATGCGATTCAGCAACGGGGTACTGTTCTAGGTAATAGGCGCAAATTCCCATGTAGATTTCTACCGAATGCACATCCACGATGCCGCGATCCTTTGCACGCTGGAATAGCAGCAATGCCGTACGATAATCTTTTCGTTGAAAATAACCATCAGCCTTGGCGGCGAGGATGGAAGGATTGTCGGGTGATATCTCAAGCGCCTTGTCGAGGTCTTTGATGGCATCTTGGTACTTGCCTGCGTGAATGCGCATCATCCCTCGCATCGAATAGCAAAGATAGTCCTTGCCGTTCATAGAGATTGCCTTTTGGAAATCAACCTCTGCATAGGAATATTGCTCTGTGAGCTGGAATACACGTCCTCTGTAAAGGAAAGCATGATAATCTTTTGTCCCTTCCTTGATGGCATAGCTCAAGTCCTCCATCGCCGATTTTGTATTGTACTTGCAGGCATTCAAGACGCCCCTTAGCACAAAAACATCCACCGCATCTGGATTAAGGAATCGGGCCCGCTCACATGTCTCATAGGCAGCGTCAAACTCCTTTGCCTCAAACTGCTCCCAGCCCAATTTCAGGAGGTCCTTGATCTTGTCTTGGGCCTGCGCTGCTGTCTGTGACAGCAAAAAGAGCAACAGAAAGGGTAGCCATCGTTTCATGGAAAAATAAGTTAGGTAGAGCCAAGATAAGGAAAAACCGCGTCGGCATGGAAACATTGATTCGGGAAAATGAAAGTTCCATGATATTTATCATGCTTCCTGCATCCAAAGCGCTGCCTTGATTAGCTTTGTGCCATGAATCAAGCGCCAGAAATACAAGTCGCAACCGATCGCCCAGCTCCAAGGTCGCTCATCAATGCAGTGCTGACCGCGAGGTGTCCCCAATGCCGCGAAGGAGACTTTTTCGTCGGTCCATGGAACCGCACCAACCTGCTCACGATCCACTTCAATTGCCCTGTCTGCGGGGCTAATTTCATGCCTGAGCCGGGATTTTACACTGGATCGATGTATGTAAACTATGGCTTCAACATCGTGCAGCTCATCATTGTGGGGCTTTTTACCTGGTTGGTGATCAACCCTGACTCTGCTTGGTGGATTGTCGGTGCCGTCTTGGGTGTGACGTTCCTCACAATCCCTTTTACTGCACGCGCATCGCGGGTCATCTGGATGTATATGTTCGCGAATCTCAAGTATGACCCTAGCGCTGTTAAGCACTAGAAATCGAAATCTAGTGGTTCGCCGAGTGCCTTGCGCCCATCAAGGATTTCCTGCGCCCACACCTCTTGGTCAGAAGCAAAATGGTGCGGACCACGATGCAACTCCATGGGCGCGAGCCCGATCCCCATTTGAAGCCTGAAACAATAGTTTTCAAAGGCCACGTCGAGGCTGGGCAAGAGTCGCTTGCGCTCATATTTCCAAGCCGTGTATTTGATGGCGGCGCGCCAATCTGCGTGTGGCTCCATGGCTACGGGTTCCAGTGCATTTTCGAGCGTTTCGATCGCAGCTGTTAGAGCGTGGTCTTCATGGTGGAAACTTGTTTGGTCGTATGCCTCGCGGCACTCGTTCAGGTTGTGGTCTTCAAATGCTTTGGCAAATTCTCCGTAATACTCTTCGCTTCCATAAAGCATTGGCCGATGCTCCACGGGCTTGAGAAGTGACTGCGACTTGGAATTGCGTATGCGTTCTTGAACTGCTGCACGCATGTATTTCTCTTCCTTTTGGCCGCGTATATCAGGTAGGATCTTCCAAAGGGATATGGTTTTAGTATGGAGATCCATGTATTTGTACAGGCTAGGGACTGCATCGTGTCCCCGCTCTTGGTTTTGCCTGATGTAGCGGTTGTAATATTGCCACCCGTCGTAGGGATAGAGTCGTTGGGAGAGGTGATAGTCGGTGAGCCAACCCTTGAGGATTTGCAGTTCTTCGGCCGTGATCGGCGACAGCATGTCGATCGCGCGGATATTTTCCTCCAGGTCCAAAAAATCGGCTGCATGACGTATGCCAGGGACTTGCTCCTGCTCTGCACGCCATAGGCATTGCAAATCGAAAAGTTTTTTTTGCTGGATGAAGAAAAGCACCTTCTCGGCACGTTCCATATCGATGGTGAGCCACTCGTGCTTCTTTTTGCGCTCATGGGCACCGACATGGAGCCATTGTTGTCGTTGGCGATGATAGCTGGCCAGAAAGTCAGGGATGCCTTCTTGGTCAAACTTGGCGAGCCACTTCAAAATGGCTGGGTCATCGAGTGATTGGTCGATAAATTTTTGTACTTCAGGAGAGAAATGTGAATCCATGCAGTTTTGGATGATTGTATGTGAATTTTGTAAATGTTGTTCTTAGAAGGAAATTAAGTGGCCTTGTTGTATTTTGCAAGCGTATGGCACAAAAAAACGCCCGACGCTGTGAAGCCTGCCGGGCGTTTGAAATTCTCCTATGTCTCGAACACTGTATAGTGGTGCCTACCAAGGCGACGTGATACCGACCCGTAGGACCAAGAAGCCTAAGCTTCTTGGTCTTTCCTGTGTCAGTATCCCGTAGGGGAATTGAACCCCTGTTACCAGAATGAAAATCTAGTGTCCTAGACCGGACTAGACGACCGGGACTCACGTTGCGGGGCGGGACTGTAGGGACCAGCCGCAGCAATTCAAGCCATGCAGAGGAGGCAGTGCCTCGGTCAGCCGAGGCTCTTCCATTCCTTGACGCTCGGCAGATCCGTCAAGGTGGCGAGGCCAAAGCGTTCGAGGAACTGTTGGGTCGTTCCGTATTGCAGCGGCCGACCGGGCACATCAGCGCGCCCCGTGCATCGCACCAACTTGTGCTGCAGCAACGTGCGCAACATCGGCCCAGCCTTCACGCCGCGGACCGCTTCGATCTCGCTGCGCATGACGGGCTGCCGGTAGGCGATGACCGCCAGAGTCTCGAGCGCTGCCGGCGACAGCTTCTCCATCTTCTTGACGCCGCGGAGCCGCTGCAGGTGCACGAACGCGTCGCTCCTGGACACCCACTTCACCAGATCGCCCGTGCGCGCCAGATCGACCGGCAGGCCGAGCTGTTGCATCTGTTGTTGCAGCAGCACCAGCGCTGCCTCGACGAGCTTCTGGGTCGTGTTGCAGGATTGCGCCAGCCGCAGGATCGACAAGCCTTCGCGATCCGTCAGCATCAGCACGAACACGATGCGCGCCACCTCGGCCGCGTCGGTCAGCTCTGGCACCGGCGGCAGCCCTTCCTCGTCGGGAGCCCCGAGATCCGCTTCGATCTCGGCGACTTCCGCCTCGGCCGCTACCGCAGCTTCGGCGGCCTCAGCATCGATGCCCTGGTCAGGGTCAGCGTGCTCAGGGAGATCGGCGCTGCCTGAAAGGTCGGCGCCATCTGGAAGATCGGCGCCATCTGGAAGGTCGGCGCCATCTGGCTGGCCGGTAGCCGCGTCACCGACGTTCGCAACGTCCGCTTCGGCATCGGCCGTGGTCGCCGCTTCGGTCAACGCCTCGCCCGCTTCCACCGCTGCGACTTCGCCGGCGGCGGCTGGTGCCGCAGCTGGTTCCGCGGCAGGCGCCGGCTCAACCGTGCAGCAGTCGCGCCGCGACCGACGCGGGTGTCAGGCGGCTCATGCACACCGGACCGGCGGCGTGCGTGCAGCGTCGCGCGAGGCACGGTCGGCAGGCCAAGTCCTCGGCGCTCTGCAGCCAGTCGTGCGGTCCTGCCCCGCGCGGCGGCCACGGTCCGGTGCGCAGCGGATCTTGCGGACCCGCCAGCAGCAACGTTGCCAGGTCGACACTGCCGGCGAGGTGCAGCGGGCCCGAATCGCAGGCTTCCAGCCGCGCACCCGTGGTTTCCATGTGCGTTGACGGCACGCAAGACGACAGTTGCACACGGATATCCATTAAGGTGCGCGATGACGATTCAAGGAAATAATGAATGCCCGTCAATCCGCATACATTGGCAATTTCATGTGGATCGCAGATTGCAGTGGTCACCCCGTGGGGCAGCACACAGCGGTCAAATTCAAACGGGGTAACAAGGCTGGATTCTATGTGCAGATGGGTGTCGATAAAACCCGGCACCAGGATTTTCCCTGTAACGTCAATCTCGCGCGAGCCTGTGTATGCACCGAACACCCCAACAATCGTGTCCCCACAAATCGCCACATCTGTTTGCACCAGATCGCCGGT
>JANORP010000105.1:0-35379 GCA_031415375.1 Bacteroidota bacterium
CCGCCCCCATTGCGGGCACATCCTACAACCCTTCCAAAACCCCCTCCATCGCCTATGTAGAATGAAATCTTGCGACATCAACAACCCGGCCCCAGGCTCGGGAAGGCAAGACCATGCCCCAACGCAAACACACGAATCAGGTTACTCTGGGTTTTGCGCACTTGCTGAATCGCTGTTCTGGACTTGCATTTTTGAAATTGTCAATTTATATTTGGAACAGAAGCAGAAAATAACTGGTTATCGAGCAAGGCAATCGTTGCCATCCTTTGCCAGCAAATAAGAGGACGCCGAATTTTTGTATTCTTCATCTAGGGTTTGTGGCTTTCTAGCTATAGGGATGTTTCTATTCTGAGCTTGTTTACCTAGATTTCTGAGGAATAATTTCGTCGAGATGGCAATTTAATCGTTGCTGTTTTACCGGTGAAGTGCGTCGATTGATTTTTGGAATGATCGTGTTTGAAATAACAATTTGTATCTCATGATGACTTTGACTTTTCTACTACTTTTGGGCGTGCTGTTGGCTCTTTTGGCCCGCTATCGGTGGCCTGTAGAAAAGGGATGGCATTGTGGTCAAGGTGCGCTACGAACTGCAACAATTACCTTGTGCTTGCTGCTCAGCTGCTTCGGGATTGCGCAATTGCAAGCCGCGAAGCTGGTGTTGGTTGTCGTTGATGAGCATGCTGCGCCTGTGGCGGGCATGGAGGTGATCCATACTGATTTGCATGGCCTTAAAGTCGTGGGAAGCTATGACGAAAAGGCTGGTGTCTATCGCTTTGGAGACTTGGTGGATGGGGCTGGGTCGGTGACGGCATACAAACGGAACTATCGCTTGGCGGGTGTGCGGTGGTTTTTGCATACACCTGATACGGTGAGGATTGTTTCGGTGAAGGGCGGGTATTTGTTGTATGAGGAGCGTGGGGTTACTTATTGGTATGACATAAATCCCCGAATTGTAGGTATCAGTTTTGATCCGAGAAATACAAGAAACGCTGAAGAAGTGATCACCAAAGCTGGTTTCATTCAACGAAAAGGAACAATGGATTATGAATTAAGGTTTAAGAAAAAGATAGGCCTTTTCTTCTCTCCAGCACTTGCTATGGTACTAAGCGAAATTAAGGAAGCTTACATCTACATACGCTGCAAGGAAATTCAATCAAAGAGAGACAATAAAAACAAAAATCGTTCTTCTATTGCTCGAGATCCTAAAATCACCAACCGTCTGAAGATTTCGTTTTCATACAAATATGCGATGCCAGAAGCTTCTCGACTCAAATTATTGGATAGCTTAATGACGCAATATGGCCTCGTGGTCAATGAATATGGTTCTAGTAATCCGACAACTTTGAAGGATGCGTTAGAGGAATCGTACAATGAGCTGTATGTGGCCATCGAAACTGGAATGGGTGCTTGTGTGATAGACCAGCTAAATTTTCTATTGGATTGTCCTATGATCTTGGATTGTGAAATTGACTATCCTACGTTTGTAGAACCAGCAAACTACATCGGCGAAAAATGAAATATCTTTACTTTCTAGAGCCGTCATTCCCCTGAAAAAAAATCCGCGAAAGAACCAACAGCTTCAAGTAAGGGGAATTTTAAAGTTCAGAATAAAAACAATTACTCATCTACCTAAATTATCAAAAAATTATGCCATATACTGGAATTCCTGACAACCAACTGTTTCCTTTGCAGTGGTATTTAAGACTAATCAAGGCTCCTGAAGCATGGTGGTTCTTGCACAATCTTACACCATCAACGATACTTTTTGGAGCCGAGGGAGATTTGACTTTTGGGCATTCAAAGATCATCGTGGCCGTATTAGACAACGGTGTTGAAACTATCGGCTCCAAAAATGCTGTGCACCTAGCCTTTTCAGGGGTGGTTGCTGGTAATTTGGAAAAGTATGTGGGCTCCTTTAATTTCGATACACCAAAAACACCAGACCCGACTGATGGTAACAAGCTCAAGTACATGGACAATACGAATGACAAAATTTTAGGCAGCCATGGCGTTCTATGTGCTGGGTTGGTTCTGGCAAAGCCAATTTTCGACACTGAATACCCCACAGGCGGGGGCATTATTGGTGTTGCAGGTAATTGCAGATTGGTCGGCATAATTGCTAATTATGATACTGCGCTCAAAAATGGTGCACTTTGGGCAGCCAATTTGGGATTAGAATCTAATGCCAATTTCGTGAGTCTGTATAAAAAACTACCGCTTTCAGCTCAGTATCGGATTCCTACCGGAGAGCAAACTGACATCATTAGCTTAAGTCTAATAGGAGTAATGTCGGATTTAAGAGATCATGGGTACTGGCTGACCATTTTCGGCCGAAAAGGCAGGGGGCTAATATCTGTAGCTGCCGCGGGCAACTCACGAGACAAAGATGTTATGGACACACAAATGCTAAGCGATAGCCGAAGATTTCTAATCGTTGGGGCAACAGGCATCGCAGACTCAGACTCGGGCAATTTTGAAACTGAAACCGTGGCATCGTACAGCACGATCGGAAAAAAACTAAGTATTTGTGCGCCTGGCGGTGACACAGAAGTAACAAAAAGCGACCACCTAATACTTACGACCACAACCCTCGATGCAGGTACTGTAGATTTTTCCACAGATGTTTTCACTATAGAAATCACCCGTATAACCAACCTCGTTTATTCGACGTCTTTGCCAGTAATGGGATTATTTTCAGGGCAATATGTCTCGGTGGGAAGTGGCCCATCGGGAAGCTTTGAAACAAGAAGGATAAAAAACATTAATGTTTCGACAGGAAGAATAACTCTTGAAAAGAAATTTACAAACCCGTCAGGCTTGCTTAATCTAAATTCGCCAATTGATGCAACAATACCCTATCAGTTCTCTTTAGTGCAAAGTACGCAAGTCGCTCCCAATTCGATCACAATTACTGACCCTTCTGCTAGAGGGCTGGCGGATGGCCAGGAGGTTTTTATAATGTCCTTAAATACTGGAGAATACGCCACGATATTGAGCGTCGTTAACAATCTCATCACCTTTGACGACGACCTTTCATCACTGTATCCCGCAAATTCTCTAATTATTGCTGGCCCATTATTCCGAAAATTGAAAACTCCGACCAAAACTAAGGAAGGGGCTTTTCTTTATCCTTTGGTCCGCGAAGTCCAAGGAGATCCTGATATAGCAAGCGTCCAAGGCCTATATATAGGCCAAAAGGTATATTGCCCTTATAAAAATGAGTATGCCCCGATATCAAAAATATTTCCAGATACAAACCAGGTTGAATTTTTTCGACTAGATGATTCTTGGTCCGGACTTCTTATCGAGACTGTTGGAGGCGGAGAATATGATTCAGAATTTTCCGGAACAAGTGCTTCTACGCCAATAGTTGCAGGAGGTGCAGCACTAGTATTGTCTGCAAATATGCAATTGAATTGGATTGAAGTATTCCACATTCTTCAATCATCCGCATTCAAAGTCGATTTATCTGCTCAAGGCGAGGGGAAATGGGAAGATGAACATGGTGATAAGTTATTTCGAGGATTCGCGAACATTTTTTTTGAAAATGCGGCACCAACCACTCTCTCATCTCAAGCCTATCTTGGAAATCAAACCATAGATGTTCTCAATGCATCAAACTTTAGCAAAGGGTGTTCAATCCGTATCGGGGGCGCAATAAGCTTTCAATATGCCGTCGTGCTTCATGTAAGCGGAAATACCGTGACGCTTGATCGACCTCTAAATAAAAATTTCAATCTATCCGCTCCTGTTAAAATTGGATTAAGCCCTTTCCATAGTAATTTTTATGGCGCAGGTCGGATCGACCTCGAAGCGGCAGTCAAAATGGCCGCAAATTGGGATGTCAATGCTCGCGACCTTTGGATTCGAGACTTTATTGGCGATAGTGGAGCTCCTCACGGCTCTCAATTGCTGATCGATAGTCCCGATATCTGGGTCAGAGTCACCAATCCAACGACGGACGACTACCATGCAATTGAAACAGTTGATGCAAATCCGCCTCCACACTGCTTCCCAAGACCGAACCAAAACGCTTGGGTCTATGTCAGAGTTCGTAATCGAGGATCATTGCCCAGCTTGCAAGGCATGGAATTAGTTATTACAGTAACACAAAGCAATGATCCCGCCCAAGGTCCGATTCAGTTTAAGTTCCCTGATCGATGGCATGGACCAATTATACCCGGCACCTTTCTATTCTTAGAGCAGACTACCTACCTTACCCCAAATGATACAGGTAAAACTTTACTGAACCAATTTGATTCTGTATTATATGAATCATCAGCTGGGTTCGCATTTGCTGAAAATCCATCTGCACCTAATGATGGATTTGAGAAGCCGCATTTGCTGCCCTCTATTCAAAATGGATGGGAACATATCGCAATCTTCCCTTGGCCAGGAAAGTACATTCCATCGAAAAAAGATCGACTCAATCGCGTTTTCATAAAAGCCCATATTGCACCCTTTGATGGAGATGACAGTGTCGCTGGTGATCAAGTGTATAACAACAATAATCTATCGTATAAAGAAATATTCTTCTTAGAGGCTGTATTGAGGGATAGTAGCAGTTCGGAAGTATTGGAAAAAATCAATGTTGATACCATTGGTACGATAAACATACAGCCGTTTGAACTTTCTCTATTTCATGTAGAGCTATTGGAAATCAATAATATTATCATCCAAGTCAAGGCGACTTTCAGTGACAATACACCTCCTGAAATAGCAACCTTCTCATACGTTAGCTCCACCTGGGTAACTTCAAATACCTATCCTTGGCTCCAAATTCTCCCCCCTATTCTATCGGGATCTCAAAGCCAGCAACGTCAAGAATTTACAACGTTTCCTGGCAATCTGCTTGTATCTCATTTGCATGCCAAAGTTACATTTGACGTAACTATCCCAGATTTGGGGGGTGATTACATCGACACATTTGAGGTCAATGTCAAAGCAGATGCCCCCCGCAATGCGGCGGGCATCGCCCCCAAGCTACAAGACATTTACAGCTTCACAGACATGGATTTGCTTCCTACGCAACTTGCGGCCAAGGCCTTTGGGCCACAGTCAACCAAGGATTTTAATACAGGAAGCTTGTTTACCGGCGCCACTGGGGCACCCGCCAAAATGAAGGCGTATGCAGTATGTGCTGGGCAAGCCTTCTTACAAAAAGTGACGGGAACCAATCAGCTAAACTTGATCCTGGAACCCACCCAAGCCCTAGAGACGTCCTATGGCCGTGTGAAATACCTAGTTTATAAGGGCTTAAGGCAGGACTCCTTTTTGAATGCCAATGACAGTGTGCTTAACAACGTCCCGGCTAACAACAATCAGTTGCTGAATCGGATGTGGGAGGTACGCATCGCAAGCAACAATGAGGCGGTGCCCCCAACCAATCACCTCTTGCTTGCAGATGATTTTGGCATTGACCTGAGCAATCAACAATCTGCGAACACGCCACTGAGCGCGATGTTTCTTCAGCTTGCCTGTCAGCCCATTACAGCAGGGTGGCATATTGGTGATTTTGACATGGGTGGTGGCACTTCGTATGGGCTAGAGATCATCGTCGATGGCCCCTACCACGAACCTGTGCTGGGCGATGTGCGGACCCTCGTCAATCAGGTCACGATCGACTACTCCAATTCAAATCGCCCACAATATCCAACTGCAGAGGACGACATCGCCTACAAGCTGCAACGTGAAAAAGTGCTGAGCTATCTTGACCCTGCAGCTTTTTATGGAATGATGGGTGCGTTTGTGGTCGGTGATCAAAAATTCTACCATGTTAAGAAAAACAGCGGCGATCTTTTGATGCTGGATGTAGCCATGGTGTACGACAATATGGTGGACTATTTTGCGACGAAGGGCAATATCTATGTCGATATCCGAAATGAGGTGGGGCATTCGCTGAACTTTTTTGGGAGCTATAGTGATCTGACCCCCCAAAGGCTAGCGCAGATCAATTTCCTAGATCCAACGAATACCGTGCAACAGTTAGCCTACCATACAATGGGCTGGCCATTGCTGACCCTTACCACGAGCGACTTTCTTCCCGAAGCCTTCAGTACGCTCTTGCATCTTCAAATTGCACTTCCAGAGGGTGACAATGGGGCTCCCATGCTGTACTACAGTGGCTGCTCTCCCTTTGAAAGCTTCCCAACGCAGGTAAAGCGGTTCAAAATACCGACCTTGAGCGGAGGCTATACTTCGATGATCGATCTGGGTATCCTCAACCACTATGCAAGCCCATCCCCCGTCCCGATGCCGACCGCCTTAAAACTGGCCTTTTGCCGTCGGTATGCCCAACCGCAGGTGATGCCTCCTGGCTTCCCCTACGCACGACCATTGAAAAATGATCTGATGGACCTCTTGTTGTCGCCTGCAGATATCGCCCTGCCTACGCATGTGGCAGGAAGCACGAGCTGGGATACCCGTGATGACTTGCGGTACAATGGCTGGACTTCGTTGCAAACGGGTTTTGATTTCACACTCAGAACAGGTCGCATCAAAGACGACGCAGGGGAAATCGCCTTTGCATTCGTGCAGGGTCCAGCCGAGCTACAAGGAGGTACGAGTGACGTGATCAAACACTTGAGCATAGACAAGAACAAGGGTCAGGCAAAAGCGGATACATTTTTGCGCCTTCTCTCGGAGCAAGGACTCATCCGCGTTTCAGAGACTACGATCATGGCGCTTCCTCTCTCCGTAACTTGCCTACGCATCTTGTCAGCGGCCGACAACTACTCCGTGAACCTGCTGGACCGCTCGGCCGACGACCTGATGATGGTGGCCTATGCCAACGCCGAACTGGCAGCAATTGCCAACGCCTCAGCTGTTTTTTTGCCAGGTAGCACTACCTATTTTGTGGCACGCAACCATGAAATGCTGGCAGATTCGGTAGGGCAACCCTATTTCAAGATGGAGCTTTGGGTACAAGGCATCATCTACAATACTGGCAGTTTTGGCTATGATTTGGATATCGTGAATACAAATCTCATCCTGTATAGCTTGGATCAACGAAACTATTTCACTGCTGCCTATGCAGCATCTATCACTCCGCTATTGCCCTTTCACGCCTAAAACGACACTATATGGCACTGACTAAAAATATATCCACCCAAGACGAAGAACGGTTTATCGCCAGTCAGCTTGGTAAATACTACACGTTGGCCCACGCAGCTGTCGCGAACACCGGACTGAACCCCACGACGGTGCAGAGCGACAAGACGGTCATCGGAGACCGAGATGACCTTGCCTTTGATGCGACGCTCCTCCGCTTGTTTTCCATGTTTCCCAATGATGAGTCTGCCATCGGCAGCCTAGGTAGCGCCAGGATCGCGGCAGTCAACTACTTCTCGATCGGCGGGAAAAAAATGAAGGTCATCTTGCGTGGAAGTGGCACTGACTTCATGGAAACCATCCAGTCAAACTCCGTTCCTGGAAACCGTGTGGGATTCAATGGCAGCTTTTGCGGCATCAGCTATATAAACCTTGGTTTGGCATCGCAGAGTCCAGCTGACCCCGCAGATGTAGCGCCGGTGGGCCATGTCTTTGCCGGTGGCGCCAATGTGGGAGGAGGCCGGCCCTCACCAGACGGATTCCATGTGCAATACATCACGGGAAGAGGTTTTTCCTTTGGGCAGGGAGACGCCACGGGCGGGGACGGCATGGGGGGGCTCACCCCCGTGATCATGAAACAGCCGAGCGGGAAAGTATGGCGGTATGGCGAACAAAATCAATACAATTCCGATCTTCCCAATGGGTCCAACCCGCCACTCAATGGCCCACCCGGCAACGATTTTGAAGACTACCTGATCGTGCGAAGCAATCTGCAATATGCTGCACAAATCGAAGCGCGAGAAGGCAAAACAATTTTGGGGTTTTTCCCAGGGAGGGATATTGCCGTTGTGATTGTACAACCCAAAAACCCTGATGATGGGGGACTCTCGCTGGATGTCTATCGCGACATGCTCTTCCAACGTGGCTGTGAATTTGCAGTCGGTTTGGATGGCAGCGACTCGGCAACGTTGTATGACTATAAAACCAAGACCTTTTTGGTAGAGCCGGGCAGTCTAAAGAACAATTATTTGGAAGTCGCCGCAATCCTGACCTCATGAAACGTCCAAGCCCCCTTGCGCGCATTGGCAATCGCCTGCCTTGTATCCCCTATGGGAATGGCAGGGTTGCATCGCCGAAGACAGACAATTTGTGTACCTCTTACTTTTCAATGAACATCGCTTAAACTCCAGATACCATGTTGAATCCAACTTACTTACCCACGTTGCGCGACTTGATCCCTGTGGATGATCTGCCAGATAGCCTTGGCTTTTTGCAGGCACCGTTGGGGACAGTGCTCGACAAGCTCTTTTACGACAATCTCACTGCGAGTCGTAGCGACAGAGGGGAGACTGCATTTTACAATCTGGATGTGATCTTGATGCGCAAGATCGTCTTGCTGGAAATTCCCGGGACTGAGATCGCCCTGATCCTCAATCCGCCAGATGTGCAAGGCAATCAATCAGGATCCAGTTTTAATGTGACCTTTGAATACCATTGGGAAATCTTGCGATTTATCAACGGTGCAAAGCTCTCGACGTTTTCATTTGATGTGCGCGGGTTCATCGATTTGCTGAGCAATATCTTTGGCATCGCACCAGAAGAAATGACGGAGGAGGTCATCAATGTATTTGTGGGGGACTTGCTCAATCCGCAGCAAGGACAGGATCCGCTACAGGATTTTGTGGATGCCTACAACCTCAAATACACACCACAAATCACTTCGTTTCTGGACTTGCCCGATGTGGTGCAGCAGATCTCGGCCAACCACGACCTCCTGCAACTGATCATCGACGACTATCTGGACAATGCGTTTGAAAAGCTGAAATTTCTGATTACCAAGTGGGTGGGGCCACTGGACGAAGCAGGTCTGAAGCGGCTCATCATTCCAAAGTTTCTGGCCACGTTGAACGATGTTTCCTTGGGCATTGAGTTACCGCGCAGTGTCTTCATCCCCGTGGACAACAACAATGCCCAATTGCCCGGCAATGCGATGATCAGGGTCGCTGCAGGTGCCTTTGGCGTGGATTCAGAAAAGGGTTTCATTTTTGACAAGGAACTCACCTTTTCATTTACCCGTTCCGAAATCCTGAACACTGGTTTTATCTTGGATATCAATGGCCTGAAACTGGATTTCAGTGAAAAGGTGAATATCCCCGAGGCGGATGCGGATGGGCGCCCTGCGGATTTTCGTGGGGTGTATATCCAAGATGCGACGATCGATTTTCCTGCATTTTGGCAGCATGACGACAATGCCTCGACAGGCCGAATCAACATGCGCAATCTGCTGGCCGGCACAGGTGGCATCTCTGGCACCATCGGTCTGGAAGCGAAATCAGGAAACAATCCGACCCCACTGATCGAAGCCAAGTTTGGTAGCGGATTTAGCGTGCGCCTGGATGCTTTTCGCTTAAAACTCCACCAAAACACCATCGTGGAGTCAGAAATCACTGGGCTCATGAAGATCCCTGGCTTCAAGGATGCGGGTGGCATCAATGATGCCGAGATCAGGGTAAAGGCTCATATTGGGCAACATGGTGATTTTTCCGTGACGGCTTCGGAGGCAGATGGGATACGGATCGGGATTGCGGGCATTTTTGATTTTATCATTCGATCTGCAAGTGTGGGTCGCGTAGGCGGCAGGTTTTACCTCGAAGTCGCGGGTGCGCTCGACTTCAAAGACATGGGTGGCACGATCGGGCAGTTTTTGCCAGATCAAATCGAAATCCAGAAGCTGGTCATCTGGGACGACGGACAAATCGAATTAAAAGGCGGCAAGCTCACGCTGCCACGTGCTGTGACGCTCAAGGTAGGCCCTGTCACGTTGTCGGTGTCTGCAATCGGCCTAGGTTCGCATGAACAAATGCATCCCAACACGTTGTCGAGCCAACCTGAACTGCGCCAATACAAATATTTCACGTTTGATGGCGGCATCGACACAGGCCCTGGCGGCGTGGACGTCTCGGGGAATGGTGTCGCTTTTTATTATACCACTGACGATGATCCGCAGAATGGAAAGGAACGCCATTTCTTCATGCGGATCCAAAGTATAGCGATCGACATCGTGATCCCTGGCGATGCCAAGCCTGAGCATGCAGCACTGTTGCTGAAGGGCTACTTGTCGATGAAAAACCCAGAAAATGGTGGCGAAGGAACGGAGTATGCTGGTGGAATCGATTTCACATTGCCCAAGCTAAAAATGGGAGGCAGTGCAGCGATGCGCCTGAATCCCAATGTACCTGCATTTGTGGTGGACATCGGACTGGAGATGAGTACGCCGATCTTGTTGGGGGCAACTGGCCTCGGGATCTATGGTTTTCGGGCTTTGGTGGGGCAACGGTATGTGGCTTCCAAGGCGGCTGCAGGTGTCGGTGAAGACACCGAATGGTGGCAATACTACAAGGCCCGCGTGGCAGATGGCTACAAGGAAGGCATCCAAGTAGAAAAGTTTAGCCAAGAGGATGGCTTCTCGCTCGGCGCGGGCATCTCACTGGCGACAGCATACGATGCTGGCAAGACTTTCTCGAGCAAGCTGTTTTTCTTGCTGTCATTGCCGAACGTATTCTTGATGCAAGGGCAAGCTGCAATCTTGAAGCAACGCATCGGGTTGGACGACACGCCTGATCCGCCCTTTTTTGCGCTCATCGCCATCACGAGCACATCTGTGGAGGCGGGCCTCGGGGCGAGCTACAAGATACCTGACGATGGTGCCAATCCTGGCAAGATCGCAACGATCGACGGGGTGATCGAGATGGGTTTCTTCTTTGGCAACGCTAGCAGCTGGTATGTGAATATCGGGCGTGAAACACCCGAAAACCGCCGTATCCAAGCCCGGTTGCTGAACCTCTTCAATTCCTATTTCTACATGATGATCTCCTCAAGTGGGATCAGGGCAGGCGCTGGATCCTCCTTTGAGGTACACAAGGAGTTTGGGCCGCTCAAGGCCGATTTGAGCGCATATTTAGATATCCAAGGTAAGCTGAGTTTCAAACCCAAACAAATTGGGGGGGCGATCCAACTCGGGGGAAGTGTAGCCTTGAGCGCCTTTGGGCTTGGCTTCAGTCTGAGCGCACGCACAAGCCTCGCTGCCGAGGCTCCGAAGCCTTTCACGGTGACCGGGGACTTGGAAGTCTGCGTGATGATCTTGCGCAAGGAGCGTTGCGCCCACTTCAGTTTCTCGTGGGTGTATGACAATGATCTGGACACCTCTGAAATCGCACTGCTCAATCCAGACCTGACCCAGGTCGGCAAGGCTTCGACGGTCGTGACGCGGGAAAATTTCCCTGTGCTCACAACGGCAGGAAATGCCTGGCCAAATCCAAATACACTGGAAGATTATGTGATCCCGATGGACAGCTATATCGATATCGAGTTCCTGAAAGGCGTGCTGCCTGCCCAAGTCGTGCGTGACAGTTTTGGGGGCAATACAATGGGATCCAATTATATCGATTTTGTAGCACCGCAGCGCGGGCGACATGACCGCGTGCGACACGCGTATAGCTTGGACAGCGTGCAGATCAAGTATTGGGACCCATTGTCGTCGTCTTGGGAGGATTATGACATGTACCAAGCAGCGACACCGCTGCAGGTATCGCCCTTTGTCACCACCAATCTGAACGATCTCAAGGATGGTTATTGGCAATATCAGCAACCCAACCTGCACAACAAGTTGCGGATCATGGCGCAGAGTCCCTTGTCGTTTGTCTCGCAAGGGTCAGGAGATATCATCCCCGAGGATTTGGGAATCACGACACAAACGATCTTTTGCACTCCCGCTGCCGAAAACAATATCTGTTTGGAATTTGCGTCATTTTTTCGCGACGACATGGGGATCGACGGCACAGGTCGCCCGATCGTATTGAGCAATCAACTGATCGCCTTTGGAGAACTCGTGTTCAGAATCGTAGGCGCTACCGGGTATATATCGCCCGTCGCCTTTGGAGGTTTCCAACAGGGATTGCGGATAGCCGAAGGCTCCCAATTGGAGATCTTCTTTTTCCCAAGTACTGGACTCGTGGAGATCACCTTGCTGGCACTATGCGACACAGCGGTCGTGTCTTTTTATGCCAAGTCGCAAACGGGCACCGATGGCAGTGGACTCCCGATTTACAGTGATGTCCTCGTTTCAGAAACGACTTTCAATTTGGGTGATGGCGGGATCATTGCCTACCACGACCTCAGTCTTCCCGTCGATAAGGTGGTGGTATCGCCGATCGGATGTGGGAAACTGGGCGGAGGGAAAAAAGACCCTAAAGGTGGTGCCGGCGGCAAGGGAGACCCAGGAGGCTCATCCGCCGTGATGGGACTCGGCCTTGATCCCAATGGAGATGGAATAAGCGACCCTTTGGACTGTGCCGCTTATGTCTATCTGGTCTGTTACCAAGAATGGACGGCTGCCGTCTATAACGCTACGCTTCCAACTGCCAGCCAAGTGCAGGCAGAAAACAACTCTATGATTGCAGGATTTTCAGGGTCGATCCACCCGATATGGCGCCCCGACACGCATTATGCGATCCGGATCGAGACCACAGATACCTTGCAGTCTGAAAACGGCGCCAACAATCTTGTAGCGCCCTACCAACGCACCCATATCCTCGGCTTCAAGACAGCTGGACCGATGGGACATTTCCACCAATACTACGATGCCACAAACACGCAGGTGCTGCGAGACGACTACAATACCTTGCTGAGTGCCGATCGCGAAGATGAATTCAAGCTATCGCACCTGCGGCACTACTTGGATTTCCCCAAATGTTTCCCCAATGCAGATGGCCAATTGATCAATGCCAAGCCCCTGTATTTTGTGGATCCCAAGCTGAATCTCTACTATCTGCAGGCTTATGTCTATGCCATGTATGGCGATTGGGATGCCTACGGCGGCAAGGAAAAGGTATATTCGAGCATCGAGGTGCTGGTAAAAGACCCGGCACCCAACCCGGCCCTATCGGCCATCGCACCCGTGGGCGCAGCCTGGCAAAATGACCAGGTGCCGATCGTGAGCCAGGAGGTGACGCTGCTCAACAATATGATTCAAAATGGAGGCCCCTGCTCCACCGTCACGACGATCACACCGATCGGCATTCATTCGCAGTTTGCATTGCCCAGCCTGGAGCCCCTGAAACTGTACACAGCAGTGTTCAACGCAAGGTACAAACGCGACTCAGACCTGGATTTTGTGGTGCGCGAAGTGCATCGCTATGGTTTCCAAACCTCGCGCTACAGCGACTTCAAGGCACATATCAACAGCTACAAGCTGCTCACCGATCAAGGAAACACGGTATTGAAGGCGGCGATCTTTGATGTGGTGAAGGTCTTTGACGCAGGAAGCCAAATTGCGGTGGCCACAGCAATACTCACAGGGACAATGGCTATTGATCATCCCTTGGTACAGACATTTGCTGATCCCTACAATCGCTTGCTCGAGGGTGCCTTGAAAATGGAGGCCCTGGCCCCTGCTGAGACCACAGAGTTTAACCTTATCAGGGACTCCAACACGGGCAATGTGCTAGGACTTTTGGTGCGCAGCCCTGAACCCTTCAACGATCCCAAGATGCCACCGGCAGCACTTGCCGACACGGTCTATGTCTCGATCGCAGGCGGCCCCAATACCGACTATCGTTGCATTTTCTCGAAAGACAATGCAAATGTCTTGATCACCAATGACAATGGCAGCCTTTCGATCCCTCTGAATTCCAATGTAGAGCTAAAATGGGTGTATAAGCTCTGGGATGGCCAAGCCTATACAGCCGTAGATTCCGAAATCGTGACATTTGACATTTTACCACTCTAAATCAGTAACAACCATGTCTAAGTTTATTAAATATTACGATCATAGCGTACTGTTTGGATTCCAAAAAATCTTACCTGCCGGCGGTGGTAACTACTTGGCTTTTGGGGCAGTACCGTTTAGATCCTCCTATCTGCCTGGTCTCGGACTTGTGACGAAATTTGATGCCAGTGGAGATATTGTATTTAGCAAAAAACATACACTGAACGGAGACCAATATTCATTTTATGATGCGGTCCTTGCTCCCAATGGGGATAGCGTTTTATGCGGAATCACAGGAACACCAAGCAATGGAAAAAAGCTGGTGATGCGCGTTGATTCAAATGGAGACCTCGTTTGGGCGAAGACTTACTCCACAAGCGAGATCGCATTTGAAGAATGTCCCAAAATCGTGAGCTTGGGCTCAAATCAATATATCGCAATGTGGAGTGGGATTGGTGTGATCTATCTCGTTGCAATCGATGGAAGTGGAGCTGTATTAAGTTCGGGAACGATCGAGGCGAGTGCACTGGGTGGGACGAGCCTACGTGGGACATCCATCACGGTCGATGGGAATCAATGCGTGATCATGGCGCACTTTACGGACGATACGGTGACGCGACAATATGTCATCATCAATTTCGATCATGCTTTTACTACAATTTCCGCAGTTTCGTTTACAGATCCTTATGTCGATGGTGCTCACGCGGTTTACAGAACAGGGGCAGGGGTGTTTTTAGTTGCAGCAGCCTATAAACCCACTTGGGCATTTGGCATTCAACATACAGCCTTGCTGGAAATCAACTTAAATACCAATACCGCGATTGGCAAAAAAATTGATGCAACCACTTGGAATCTTGACCCACCTGGTCAGAAGATTCTTTTTGTGAACAATAACTATTACATCCTACAATACCACCCACATACACACTCAGTCATCAAACTCAATGCGAATTTGGATGTACTGTGGGTGAAGTACTTTGTCTTGCCTTGGGGAGGTGGACCGACGGATATGGATTGGATTTCATCGCCCACCAATGAATTTGTGTTTGCGGGAACAAATATGCCGAACGTCAATGACTGGCAAGGACTTTTTGCAAGAACTGATGTGGAGCTTTCCTCCTGTATGACACAGCTGCTGCCACAACCTGTGACAAGTCCACTGAGCTTTGTTTTGACGAGTTTTGGATTGACCGCTGCCATTTATGCCTACACGCTCGTCGATATCACTAGCGCCTTTACGACCACAATGGACGTACCAACCGTCATCACCGACTGCCTCTGCAACCAACTCAACTATGATTCCCATGCGCTTTTCCAGTCTCCGCATGTGTATTTGCAGTCGTCGGGGTCTGATGGCTCAGATGGGTCGGTGATCGGATATCATCTGCGCTGGGCTTTTCGAAAATTGTTGGGGCAACAACACTTGCCGAAAGGGAATCTGGCTGATTCTGCTGGACAATATCCGACAACCATCGGGTTCAACCGCTCAGATGATTTTGTGCGTGTGTACAAGACGCCTTACCTGAATCGCTACCAAGTGCTCATGAGTTTTTCTGCTGCTCCCAATGCCTTGGTTGAAAGTGGGGCGACTCGTGAATGGTGGTACAACAGCTTGGTGACGGCAGGTGTGCCTGGAGCCACAACTGATATATTTGTGCGGTTTGTCGATGTCGCGCAATATGATGCACTCCGGGTCACCTACAACCCAGCCTCGAATTCGATCGGATTGATTGCACAATACACAGGAATCCTAGAGGTCGGTGCTAAAAATAAGCCTTCATTTAGTTTCAGGCCTAATATTTTCACCACAGCTGGACCTATATTGGTGCAATATGAGGCGATTTCTCTGCCCGATGTCACAGATACCACCTCTAGATTTATCGCTGTGAGGGGCACGCATACGAGCATTTTAGGCATGGGGGATGTCGTGGCCGAGGATGTCGAGTACTGGCGATTTCAATATAGTGGCGGCTACCCCAAGGAGATCATGTTTGAGACCTGCCAAGACTATATTGCGGGTGCCTACAATGATTGCACCTGGACCAAGGTGGGAGACTTTTGCCTCGACGATGGCATCGCTGACGGGGATACCAATGTCTTCAAACAGTTGCAGGATACGCCCAACTGGCAGATCGATGGTCAATGGCCAAAATACAATGACGCCTCCAACCTTGGCGAATTCAAGGTGAAGTTGCAGAACTATCAGGACAGATGGAACAATGATGGCTTGAAGACTGCAGTCGTCGATTATCTCACGCTGAGCCAAACGGATCTGCGCGCGATTGGCAGCCTCGCGGAAACGGGTGTGGCGACCACGACCAATCCGCCGAGCGCTGGCGTGCTCGAAGTGAGTTACTTGGACATGCTCAACCTCGTGAGCGGCGACTACCATGTCGCCCGCATGCTGGGCATGGGCCATATCCACGGCCGCCAAGTTGCCCACCCCTCCGACAGGTATGTCTATCTCATGGAATATGTGACCGAAGCCGAACTGAGCGAAGGGTCTGGGCCGGGCTTTGTGCGCCACTATTATATGACTCCACCCGTGAGCATCGGCGACGCCAAGCGGCCACCCGTACCTGTGCTCGAAAATCCACCCACCTATGGGCTGGAAATGGATGTCATGACCGGCACCCCCAATATGCTCACGGATCCCAATGGCTATGCACCCTATGGCAATATGCGTTTTGTGAACCTGCATCGCCAAAAGCATCGCTATGAACTCCCCTTCGAGAACTTCTTTGCCAGCACCAACCCTTTCAATCTGTATGCCGAGTCGCTCCCTGTCGCCTATGGCGTGGAGTACCGGGATGATTTGGCCAGTGTGGGCAATTATGTAAAGCCCGAACTCTTGCACGAGGCGAGCAAGACAGACCCATCGGGAATGCCAGAGACAACCCTCATCTTTGAAACGGGCAAAAATCCGGTGTTTACCCATGTGGAGCACAATGAGGGCATCCACCACTATGCGCTCTACAGCATCAACTGGTTTTCGCGGCCATCGCTGCCGAGCAATGAGGCTAGCACCGATGCTACCCTTTTCCCAAAGCTCAATTCCTTGCTGCCGCCGCTCAATTTTGCGGTGCAGCTCATACAGCCTGAGGCGCCACGCTTGTTTACCACCCAAGATGAGCAAGCTCGCCTAGCGAGCATACTCCCCGCACAAGACAAGACCTTGGTACGTGCCACGTTTGACTGGAATCATATCCACAATGTGGCCTATCAAGTCGCCGACAAGGTCGAATTTTTCCACAAGGAACACTCGCCACTGATCGTGCGTGGCAAGATCAAGTCGGGCTATGGAGCGATCACCATCGATGCCAACACCCATATCGCAACCGTGCAGACGATGCGGTACGTGATTGCGAGCAGTTCGCCAGCAGTCACTGTCCAGCCCAATATCCTGCCGACCGATGTGGGCCGCTTTATCGGGGGCACATTTGTGGCCAATGGGAAACCCTTTGTGATCGCCAATGTGATCTCGCAAGGTCTCGGTGACGATCCCATTTTTGAGCTGGAGCAGCTCAGGGATACCCAAACCATTGATCCCAACAACAATCAAGTGTATTCGACCCTCGAAACCTATGACAGTCCCGAGGAAGGCGAGGTCTTTTTTGTGGTGGAAAATCTGAACTCGGCAAGCTCTTGGGATAGCCAATTGGTCAAAGAGGTGGATATTGTGCCGTTTCTGCCCCTGCATACCGAAACCGTCACATACGATGATGGGACGACGCAGGTCAAGACCTTTGGTGGATTGTATGCAACGGCAACGATCACACATATCCCCGATCCGAATCCAAATTCAGCGCCAGGTACGATCACGGGTTATTATTTCATCACCTACACCTCTGGAATTCATCTTCCTGCCATCGCCGACCCAGATACTGAGTTTTATTTGGGGAGCGTGAGGGTGCCGATCGGTACTACGAGCGAAAAGAAGGTCTTGAAAGTCATCTTTATCAACGATTCGGGTCCGGGGTTGCAACTCGTGGCCTATGATCCCGATCACTTGACCGATCCGATCATTCCCAACTTGGCTGGCGCTTACCCAGGTATCCCAGTGAATTTCCATCCCTCCTATCGGGTCTATTTCTATGCAGATACAGTGGGTGGCAACAATTTTGAAGAGGCGACGATCATGCCAGCCTTCAATGCAGGCTCCAAAGAAACGTATATGTCGGCGCGCTCCAAAGACAGTAGCCTGGCAGGTTATGTGTCTGCGATGGCACCTGCATCCGTCGTGCTAGCGCGTGAATTGCGCGCGCCAGTGGCACCAGGAATGCCCATGGGGGGCATGTTTGCAACGCGCCCCAATTTCTATGGAAAGGCCACATATACTTTTGATGTGGAAGTGGAGCATCCTTTTTCCTTGATCTTCTACCGCGCCAACGAGCGCAAGATTTTGGATACCTTGTACAAGCCTGAGACGGTGGCGGCGATCTACGCACAACTCGATGGCATGGGAGAGTATGATGCAAGGTTTGATGCCAACCGCTGGTCTGATTTGGTGCATGTGAATACGGATGGCGATGACCTCTTCATCGAACATGTGCTCAATGGGTTTCGGTTTCCGATCCCAGACAATGACGGTTACGTGATCCCCAACCCCAATCCATTGGTGATCGAGAAACCGTTTGTAGGCGGCACGGTTCCTCCCGGGAGTACCGCGCTCGTGGGTACAACGGGGAGCACGATGCGCGACATCGTGCGCGATGCCATCAACGGGGCATTTCTGCCGCTGAGCGAACTGCCCTTGGTCTTTGATCAACTCACGCAAACGACAATTGAAACTTCGGGTCGGAAACCAAAGATTCGGAATGCCAATGGCGATCGGTTGGTCTTTGGCACCGACCCCGACTATGATCCCTGGCCAATGAGTGTGCGCTATGAACGGGATGGCGCGGGGGTATTGCTGCTCGGAGGCGATCCTGGCTATGGGAATGTCTTGAATACCAAACTCGTAAGGTTTAGTGACTATACCTTGGATGGCGCTTCCAAGAACATTTATTTCTATTTCGCGGTCGAGCTTTCAAATACCCTGCAAGTGAGCGGGCGTAGCCCCATCGCTGGGCCGGTCTATCTCATGAATGCCGCTGCGCCAGAAGCACCTGCGATTCGTAAGGTGACCGCATCGCTGCAAGATCCTTTTGCCAACACAAAATTTGGGGTATCGCTCAGCGTAAGTGGCTACCTCCCTTCCGAAGGCGTGGTAAAGTACAAGCTGTTTCGCACCTTTGACGCGACCGATGCCTTGAGTGTGCGCACGATGCAAGCCGTAAAAGAGGTCTCCTTGGGAGAGGCGATTGTTGATGATTTCAGCGACCTTGGCTATGTACCGTTTACGGAACCGCTGTATTACCGGGTCGTCGCTTTTCGTGAGATCGTGAATGAACAAGGCGATCTGGAGCTGATCCCTTCAAAACCATCCAACCTCGCACTCACGAATGTGGTGGACAATACCCATCCCCCACAGCCAGTGCTGCAATGGTCATCGTCGCCATTGACGCCCACCCATCCCCTCCAATACCATGATGTCAAGCTCTCGTGGAATACCGATGTCTATAAAGGAACCTACCATTTGTACAAAATGGATGCAAGGGGCACGTGGGTGAAGATCCTGACCACGCAGAACGGTACTGCGGAGATTGAGGTCTTGTTATCAGCGACGAGTTTTGGCAGTGGCACCTTGCTCAAGGAAGACCCCGACGGGGATACCCTGTACCATCTGTTTCGCGTGCAGGCCGTAAATTCTTCGGGATTGGTGAGCATAGGACAGAAAACGATCACGGTCTGAATGGTGCAGCGACCTGCCAGGTCTTAAGAACCTTCTGGCCACTATCGATCTGCGGTTGGGGAAGCAAGAGGAAGGTGGACGCCAGCTTGATCAAGGCACCGTGTTTCGTAACCCGCTAGGACAGTCTCGCTTTGGAGACCGTCTTGGCGGGTTTCTTGGTCTAGGGGAATTGGGCAGTCGTTGTAAATGCTTTCCGTGGATGTGCATAGGCTACGTTGATAATTTCCATCGCCTAGCTAGGAAATTGTTGCTATTTTGGGCCTTGTTTTGCGGTTTCTTTCAAAACGGAAGCGATAAAAGATGAGAAAAAAGACCTTTTGGGGAATATGCTTGGTGGCCTTGGGTTTGATGATGGGGCTTGTGGGGTGCAAGGAGCCTGAAAAACCAAATTTCCTTCTGGGAACTTGGAAAGTTTTCTATGCCAACAAAGGCGGTATTATTATGGGGGGCCCAAAATTCAAAGGGAGTGAATACACTTTTCGGCCCGACGGGACTGTTTTTGCCCGCTCTACTTCCAACAGTTTTCAAGATAGCATCACGAATCGCTATCGCCTGCACAATGATACCCTCACCTATATTGGCATAGACGTTGAGACTGAGGAGCATTACCATGTGGACACCTTGAACGCAAAAAGGCTTGTGATATCGGCTTATTTTGAAGGCATTCCCACGGAGATACGTATGTTTAAGGTGAAAAATTAGCACTCCCTTTTTTGGAGAGCGCACATTGGTTGACTATATTTATATCGAATTGCATTGTTATCGTTGCGGTATGATTAGAAACTACGCTTATTCGACTAAGCTTGTCCTTGTAATTTTAACTGTGCTGGCCTGTTGTTCAGGAACTGATGTGCTTGGCCAAGTCTTCAATGACGGTCCGATCCAAGTACAGGCAAGGCTACGCCAATTTAACCTTTCGTTTAGCGAAACTGACCTTGCTTTCTTCGTTGGAGGGCAACCAGATGATTTGAGTTATCATATTTGGGGACGGGAGCCTGTCGGTAATGGTGTTTCATGGTTAGGCGGTGGACCAGGCCTGGGTTGCTCCGCAAACGGCTTGCTTGAGGACTTCACACTCCCTTTGACAGACTGGAACACCATATTTTACAATTTTACCTATCCCACCTCAGCCAACGGTAGTCCCTTGGAAATCCGATTGGACAATTGGGAGGATGAAAGCCCCGACAACTGGATAGGTGTAGGTTGCGTTGGTACAAGGTGTACCTATGATGTTGGATTCTGTTGTGGTCTCGCTCCGTTCGGTTTTTGTTTGGGTGTGATTGACGATGACGACCTGCGTTGCAATAGCGGATCCACAACCCCTTATGCGACTGTAAACTATCGCCTAGGCCCACCTTGCCAATGGTATAGCCATGGTTACCTCAATGGCACATGCGCCAATGACGTCTATCACCCGGGGGTGGAAACCTTCTGGCGCTACACGCGTGGCGACGGATGCCTGAATGCCATCACGCTGGGCGCACTCTCGCCTGGCTTTACAACGATCAACCACTTCAACAGCAACGAATGCTACAACAATAGCTTTCCCTACGCGCCGGGTGGCAACGATGTCACTTACCAAATCAATGTGACGCAGCCCATCGGCTTGGTCGTGAACACTTGTGGGACAGGTACCTTGCCGAGCGATGTCATCATCCTCAACAGTACCTGCACCCAGATCAATTCCAACTCTGGCTTCTGCGGCAATGGGTCACAGATTTCCACCCCCATCTGCACACCTGGTATCTATTATATCGTGGTCGAGGGCCGCGCAAATGCCGTGGGCACCTTTACCTTGCAGGTCTCTGAAAATCCTAGCTTGCTGGTGCAGGCAAATGCTGGGCCCAATGCGGCTGTGTGCCAAGGTTTGGGTGTAAATATCGGGGCGCAACTCCCACAGACGGGTGCGTCGGGTGGCCTCGGCCCCTACAATTACCTCTGGACACCCAACGTGTTTATCACCTCGACGAATACGCCAGGAACCACCGTGAATCCGCCGAGCACACGCACATATACCCTCACGGTCACCGACGCGCTCAATTGCGTGAGCATCGACTCGATGGTGGTGACGGTCAATCCCGGGCCGATTGTGAACTTAGGCCCCGACGTGACAGTCTGCCCTGGAACGAGTGTCGGCTTGGATGCGGGCAGCGGATTTGGCAACTACTTCTGGAACACAGGTGCATTTTCCCAGACCGTAAACGTGACCGCGCCAGGGCAATACCTCGCTGTGGTCTCCGACTTGTTTGGCTGCCAAGGCCGCGACACGATGCAGCTTTTCAACCATGCCTTGCCCGCCGTGAGCTTGGGCCCCGACACCTCGATCTGCCTTGGACAATCCTTGCCGATCAACGTCGCCAACGTGTTTCCTTTCTACAATTGGAGCACAGGCGCGATCAGCCAAGGCATCTCGACGTCCTCCTCAGGCACCTTTTCGGTGACGGTGCTCGATGCCAACAACTGCACCAACCGCGACACCATCGTCGTGAATGTGGATACACTGCCGATTCCGATCCTGCCGGGCATCGTGACGAAGTGCCCAGGCACCGATGCGGTGCTCAATCCCGGCGCTGGATGGCCGACCTATCTCTGGAGCACAGGGTCGATCAATCAGTTGATTATCACGAGTGTGGTAGGCCCATATTCAGTGACGGTCACCGACGGCAATGGCTGTGTGGGCAATGCCTCGACCAATGTGGTCGAAAGCACCGTGCCCCTCGGCTTTGGGGTCACTGCCCCCGCCAACTTCTTCTGCGCTGGCACCAATATCACGCTCGATGCGGGCACAGGCCCCAATATCACCGCCTATTATTGGAGCAATGGCGCGACCACGCAGACCAATACGGTCAACGCCAGCGGCATCTACCATGTCACCGCCACCGATATCTATGGCTGCGAATGGGCCGACTCGATACAAGTGAACGCTGCCCCGCTCCCCGTGGTGGAATTGGGTCCCAACGTGACCATCTGCCAAGGCCAAAATACGCTGCTAAGTGCTCCACAAGGCTTTAGTTATACTTGGAGCACTGGGCAGACCCAACAGATCATCGGTGTCACAGCTGCGGGCACATATTTTGTGACCGTGACGAATCCAGGCACACTTTGTGCCTCGACCGACTCGATTGTGGTCAATGTATTGCCCGTCGCTACGCCTGCCTTGCCAGTGACAGTGCCGCTGTGCATCGGTGAATTTACAACGCTCGATCCAGGCGCTGGCTTCAACAGCTATGATTGGAGCACGGGTGCCAACAGCCAATCGATCTCGGTCACGACGCCCGGCGTCTATACGGTCACGGTCACCAACCCCAATGGCTGCACATCGACATCCACGACGACGATCACCAATTACCCCGCTGCCGTGGCGGTGGTCTCTGGCAGCAACCTCGGCTGCCTCGGCACCTCCAACCAATTGGTGGCGACCGGTGGATTTGCGAGCTATGCCTGGAGCAATGGTGCCACGACACAAGGCATCTTGGTCAATGGCACGGGCACCTACAGCGTGACCGCCACCAATGCCAATGGCTGTGAAGCCAGTGCCTCGATCACGGTGACCTTCAATCCATTGCCAGTGCTCAATCTGCCCGCGATCGACACCGTCTGCCAATACCAGGTGGTGACCTTGGATGCTGGCGCAGGATTCAGCTCCTATATCTGGAGCCAAGGCTCCACGACACAGACCGTGATCACGGGCGCGCAAGGCGTCTATTCGGTGACCGTGACCAATTCGCAGGGATGCAGCGCCTCGGGCAGCATCAATGTGATCCGCAGCCAAGCCTCACCCGTCGATATCGGCGACCCTACCGCTGTGATCTGTGACCGTGGTGAATTGCTGGTCTTGGCGGCGCCTGTGTATGTGAGCTACAGCTGGTCCACGGGCAATGTAAATCAGTTTCTCACGATCACGCAGCCGGGCACCTACAATGTGACGGCGACCGATGCCTGGGGCTGCGTCTCCGAGGACTCGGTGATCGTGACTGCTGCGGGACTCAGGGACCTCGACTTCATGCCGAGCACGGGTCGCACCTGTGCAGGCAGTCCCTACCTGCTCGACGCAGGCTCACAGTGGGGCGATTACCAATGGGCTACAGGGAGTGTGGATCAATATCTGCTGGTCACCACGCCCGGCACCTATTTCGTGACCGTGACCGACCTCAACGGCTGCCGCTTCTTTGACTCGACGGTGGTGAGCATCGACACACCACCTGCGCTGGAACTGGGTGCCAATGTGAACATCTGCCCTGGCGAAGTCTTGACGATCGACGCTGGTGCTGGCTTTGACACATATCTATGGAGTACAGGTGCCAATACGCAGACGATCCAAGTCAACGCGCCCGGCAACTATACGGTCACTGCCACATTCGCAACCTGCACCCTCAACGATGTCGCCAATGTCGGCGACGACTGCCCGGGCCGCATCTTCATCCCCAACGTATTCTCCCCCAATGCAGATGGCTTGAACGATGTCTTCAATGTCACTTACATCAACCTGGAGAAACTCGAAGTGAAAATCTATGACCGCTGGGGCAAGCACCTCTTTACGAGCGTCGATAAAAACTTTAGGTGGAATGGTGAGTACAACAACAATCCACTCCCCGAAGGCGTGTATTACTGGACGATGGACTACAAGTACACCGACAGCGAGATTGTCGAAACACAACGTGGCAATGTGACCATTTTGCGCTGACGCACAGCGAAGATTGATAGAAATGGGTCGGCCCCTAAGATGGCCTCGCGCTGCGGGCCGACCCTTTTTTAAAGTATAGGAATGACCGAAAATAACACTCTCAGTTCGCCCATTGAACTTTTGTCGATTGTAGATGTAATCCGGCGTAGAATCTTCTTCCTGCTTGCATTTTGCGTTGCAGGCCTGATCTCGGCATACATCTTTAGCAAGGTTGTGACGCCCTTGTATGAATCAGCTGTGGTATTGTATCCCAGCAATTCCAATTCCCGCGAGAAACAACTGGAAGACTTCTCATTTGGACATGAGGTGCAAGCAGAGCGGCTCATGCAACTGCTCAGTTCCAACACGATGCTCGACAGTTTGCAAGCACGCTTTGACCTTGCGGGCCACTATGGCATCGATAAATCCAAGGTTGAATGGTATGACGAGTTGCTGCAAATGAGCCGTGACCGCATCCAATTTCACAAAAACAAATATGTTTCGGTGACGATTTCCGTGATCGACGAGGATCCCAGACTCTGCGCATCGATCGCCAATGAAGCTGCGCGCCTCGTCAATGTCATCAATGCCGACATCGTGAAAAATGCTGCACGGGCTTCGCTTGAGGTCGTGGAAAAGGAATACGAACGCCGATTGGGCAGGGTGCGCTCCATGGACGATAGCATTTTGGGGGTGGCCAAGCTCACGGTGGTGGCTGCCGAAAGCAGGATGCACGACGAAGTGACCGCCCATCAACGCAGGATCACCGGGCTGCGCGACAGCCTCGACCGCCTGCGTCAGGCCTACAACATCTATAACTTTGGAGATCAGATCAATGTACTCAATGAGCACCTTGCTGAGGCCCGCGCCAATTTTTTGCAGGAAAACGGGATCTTGGAAGAGCTCGAAAAATCAACCGCGACCAAAGACAGCCTTCTTCAAAAGCACCGCTCCCTGCGCAATGGCGCACAGCAGCGGGTCAAGAGTTTCTCCAATGAACTCGTGCAACTCAACAGCATCAACCGTCGCTACTTGGCCCTAGAAGAACAGCTAGCCTCAGAAACGGAGTTACTTCTAAATGCCAATGAGAGTTTGCAAGAATATCAGATGATGGCCGACCCCAATTTGGAGTCGCGCAAGCTGAACCGTATGGAGGAAAGTTATCGCTGGGATCAATTGCAGACACAGGAACTGAATGCCAAATATCAACGTGCACTCGGCAACTACCTCGATCCTGTGCCAGCGGCGATCGTGGTGAGCGAAGGAAAGCCCAGCTACAAACCCATCTACCCACATAAGCTGGTGAACCTGGCCATTGGTGGCATCAGCAGCTTTTGTTTCGGGCTCTTGCTATTTGCCTACCTCGATCGGCGAATGGGGGGCGCTGCTGCTTGAATCGACTCTGGCATAACCTGCAACCTTGGTGGCCCGCCATAGGGCTTGCGGCTTGGTTGTTCCTGAGCATTTTCCTCTACCAGCGTCACTACCCGCATTCCCCTACCATCTTGATGATGATCCCCTTGGCTTTGCTGGGGCTACTGCTCGCCGTGCGCAATTTCGAGGGCTTTCTGTTTGCGATGGTCTGCTTGGTGCCCTTGAGCGTGGGAATTACCGATGTCGGTGGGGGCCTGGGATTGAGCATCCCCGATGAGCCCATGCTGCTGATCGCTGCGGGCGGGATTGTATTGCTCATGCTCCAAAAAAAGATCAATCCCATCCCGTTTTTGCTGCATCCGATTGGGATCGTGATCGTCCTGCAAATGCTATGGGCCTTTGTGAGTTCCCTCAATAGCACGCACGGGGACATCTCCTCCAAGTTCATGGCTGCACGCATCGTGTACATTTTGGTGTTTTACATTGGCTTTGGCACCTTGTTTTTGAATGTGGGGCGTATCGTACAATTTTTCAAGGCCCATCTCTGGGGTCTTATACCCCTGATGCTTTACGCGATCATTCACCTGTCGCAGTACGGTTTGAGCCGCAAATCGTCCCCGATCATGGCCGATCCGTTTTACGATGACCACACGCTTTTGGGGGCCTGCCTCGCCATGGTATTGCCATGGGCAGGCTGGCTCGTGCTCCAGGAGAAGGCTATGGGCAGCCCTCGCCGCAGACGTGTGTTCTATGGATTGCTGATGGCCTTGGTGGTGGTGACCCTGATCCTGAGCTTCTCACGCGCAGCGTGGATCAGCATTGTCGTGATCGGTGGTTTTTACCTCATTCTACGCTTCCGCATTCGGTTTCGCTACTTGTTGATGGCCTTGTTGCTGGTCGCAGGCACAGCCTGGCTCACCCGCGATGCGATCGTGAGCCGCATGCAAGACAATGAAAATGTCTCTGGCGAAGACGTGCTTACAACAGCTGCCTCGGTCACCAATGTGAGCACCGACGACAGCAACAAGGAGCGCGTGAACCGATGGGCCTGCGCGGTTGCCATGTTTGAGGACCGCCCCCTCATGGGCTTTGGCCCAGGCACATACGAGCGTGAATATGGCAGCTACCAGGTTTTGAGCCAGATGACGCGCATCAGCACTTGGGCCGGCGATCGTGGCGACGCCCACTCTGAATACCTCGGCGTGCTTTCTGAGCAAGGTATCCCCGGCCTCCTATTCCTCGGCGGTCTTTTCCTCATGAGCCTACACGTGGGCATGCGCATCGCCTACCACCACCCGGATCCGCTCAAGCGCGGGCTCGCCGTCGCGATCCTCTTGGGACTGAGCACCTACTATTTCCATGGGTTTGTCAATGATTTCTTGGACATCGACAAAGCGGCGGTGCTGTTTTGGGGGATGATGGGAATGTTGGCTGCCCTGGAGCAGAATTTACCGAATTTTCAGAATCGTGCTGCGGGGTGAATTCTGGAGCTGGAGCAGAATTCTCAGAATTTTGAGGATCGTGCTGCGGGGTGAATTTTGGGTATTGATTGGGAATTTGCTTGTTTTTTGCCTTTGGACGGGTTTTTAGCTTCGCTGACTTGAGGCGGGATACTGTGCCTTTTTCGTTTTTTTGGCGAATATCGGGGAGGAATGGCTGGGCATTTTTGAAATTTCCATTCCAATGAATCGTGCAAAAGCAGTGAATTCTGCAAAATCTGCTTTATCTTGCCATAGAGAATCAACATGTAATCAAGGAGTCAGGGTAAGGCAGACAGCCTGCGCCCGCGTATAGGAATGAAAGAAGAATCGCCAGTTGCCCCATTGCCCTTGCAACTGTCTCTGGTAGAGGCTGGTGTCTTGAAGAGCCTACTCTACTTTGACATTTTCCAGTATCCGCTCACTGCGATGGAACTTGCCAAGCTACATCCCCTTCGTGAAACGAATGCCGATGCAATCACTGATGCGCTGCGGCAGCTGATGCAACGCGAAGTGATCCATCGCCACGGGGAATTTTACCAGATTCCCGCCACCCCTAGTTATACCGACCGACGGATCCGCGGCAACACCCTGGCT
This sequence comes from Bacteroidota bacterium, assembly GCA_031415375.1. Lineage (GTDB taxonomy): Bacteria > Bacteroidota > Bacteroidia > J057 > JADKCL01 > JADKCL01. The sequence continues at coordinate 27,723 of JANORP010000105.1, forward strand.
GGCAAGCGCATGCAAAGGGCCATGCAACGCAGCCGACTCATCGCCGCATTTCCCTTTGTACACGCGGTGATGGTCTCTGGCTCGCTCTCCAAAAATTATATGGAGCCTAGCAGCGACATCGACTTTTTCATCGTCACCAAGCCTGGCCGCCTATGGGTCGCACGTACATTGCTCATCGCTTTCAAAAAAATCGTGCTATTCAATTCGCACAAAGATTTTTGCCTCAATTACTTTATTGACACCGATCATTTGGAAATCGAGGATCAAAATATTTTTACTGCTACAGAGGTCGCTTACCTACTTCCAACCCACAACCCCGAGCTGTACCAAGCGTTTCGTGCAGCCAATGTGTGGGCCGACAATTATTATCCCAACCATGGGCTACGTTGCATCGAGGATTGTGCACCGATGGAGCGGGGCATTTTCAAGCGCAGTGCAGAGTGGCTACTGAATGGCCGCATAGGGGAATGGCTCGATGCCACCTTCATGCGGGTCACGATGCGCAAGTGGCAACAAAAGTTCACGCACTTGGAACAGGAGCGTTTTGAGGTGGCCATGCGCAGCCGCAAGTATGTGAGCAAGCATCACCCAAGTGCCTTTCAGGATCGCGTGATCGGCAAGCTCCAGGTAAAACAACAGGAATTGGAATACAAAATGGGGGGCAAGCTGCCCTTCGACGCAGCATCCCCCGCATGAAAGCCCTTTTCACACACAGCTATTTCTTACGTTTTGACCCCAAGCAATGGAAGCAGCAGACGCCCTACCCGCCGCTGGGCACGATCTATGCCGCTGCAGTCTTGCGTGAAGCCAATTGGGAGGTGGCCTTGCACGACGTGATGTTTGCGGTGTCGGCGGCGGCCATCGCGCCTGCGCTCGCGCAGCACAAGCCCGACTTGCTGGTGATCTACGACGATGGCTTCAATTACCTCACCAAAATGTGCCTCACCAACATGCGCGAGGCCGCCTTTGAGATGAGCGCAATGGCCAAGGCCACGGGCGCCAAAGTGGTGGTATGCAGCAGCGACAGTACCGACCACTACGAAAAATACCTCGCCCACGGAGCCGACGCTGTGATCCTAGGCGAAGGCGAGGCTGGTCTCCTGCAATTTGCACAGCAAATGGAAGCTGGTGCCTTGCACTTTGGCGACATTCAAGGCTTGGCTTATCGCGGAGCAGACGGCAAGACGGTCGTCACCGCCAAAAGGGCCGTGATCAAGGACCTGGACAGCCTGCCAGCGCCTGCTTGGGACCTCATCGACATCGCGCCCTATCAACAGGCTTGGAAAAAGCATGGCTATTTCAGCATCAACATGGCCACCACGCGGGGCTGCCCCTACAAATGCAATTGGTGCGCAAAGCCGATATATGGCAATCGCTACAACAGCCATAGTCCGGCTGCGAAAGCGCAAGAACTGGAGTGGCTCGTGCAGCATTTTGGAGCGCAACATGTCTGGTTTGCCGACGATATTTTTGGGCTGAAACCCGGCTGGGTGCAGGAATTCAGCAAGGAAGTGAAACAACGCGGCCTCAAGATAAGCTTCAAGATCCAAAGCCGTGCCGACCTGTTGCTGCAAAGCGACACAGTAGCCGCCCTCGCCGAGGCGGGCTGCGACGAGGTCTGGATCGGTGCCGAGAGTGGCTCCCAAAAAGTGCTCGATGCCATGGACAAGGGCATCACAGTGGCCGAGATCAAAGCTGCGCGTGCCATGTTGCGGCAGCATGGCATTCGGGCTGCTTTTTTCCTGCAGTTTGGTTACCTCGGCGAGACATGGGAAGACATACAGGCGACGATCGAGATGCTCTTGCAGAGCATGCCCGACGACATCGGCGCGAGCGTCTCCTATCCCCTGCCTGGCACGGGATTTTACGAAAAAGTGAAGTCGCAATTGACCGAGAAATCCAATTGGACGGACTCAGACGAGCTGGCCTTGATGTTCAAGAATACCTATTCTCCAGAGTTTTACAAGCGCTTGCATCGCTATGTCCACAAGCGGTTTCGCCTCGCGCAAGCGGTTGCCGCTGGGTCTTGGAAACGCGCGTGGTTTGGGCCAGCGACGGTGGTGGCACGCCGACGGTTGATGGGACTGGGGGAAATTTGAGGCTGCTGCGGCATGATGAGAGACCACCCACACGACTATATCTTTGAAAATACGCGCCTTGCGGGGCTCACATTTCCTGATCTCTTGCGACATAGCACGTCGGCGTTTGATGCCGACAAGATGATCGTCTTGGACATCCAACCGCTGAGCTTGGAGGTGGATGCAGGATTGTTTGGAAATGCCTCTCCCCTCTCGACCTTCCCAGATGTCACAGTCACGCAGTCGGAAAATACATTGGTCCTCTCCTGTCCCTGCACGGCGCGCAAAGCCAATCTCTGCATCCACCAGTCACAAGTGCTCCACACCATCATGGGACGTGCATCGCTGCGCATGTTTTTTGATCCTACGACTCGGCTGGCGAAGCTCAAGCAGTTTGCGGTGGATTATGGCATGGAGAATGAACCCAATCTGGACGAGTATTTTGCGCTGGAATATGTGCGTGGGGCTGTCGTCGTCAAGTCCAAACTCGCCGAAATGCTGCCCTACAACGAGCAGGCCAAGACCCAAATCCAAGCACAATTGTTTTCCAAGCCCACATTGCCGCAGCCTACCCTTGACTTGGTCGATGCCCGTCTCATTTTGATTTTGCGGCCCCACAAATATTATCACGATCAGTTCCATATCGAGCTGTATGAAGCACAATTGGGGAGCAATGGCAAAGTCAAAGCACCTTTCAAATTGGTCGATCCACATTTTCTCATTTGGAATGCGGACGATATCGATGCCGCGAAATTTTATATCGCGATTTCTAAACTTCAACACACTGAAGGTGCACGCAATGCAGATTCTCTTATCGAGCTGTTGGAAGTCATCGTGCGCAATCCGCTGAAAATTGAGGCCTATTACCACAATGCTGCGCCTGGCGAAAGCCTCAAAGCCACGACTCTCACGCCCGTGCTGCTGCGCATGAGTCCCATGGAGGTGCGGCTCACTGTCGATCAAAAGGCGCCTTTTTACGAGGTTTCTGGGGAATTATTGGCGTATGACAAGTCGCATCCTTTGAAGACACTGGAGGTGAAATTTGAATATTTCATCCAATTTAAAAATATTCTCCAGTTGGTACGCGACCCGAATACATTGCGGGTCATTTCGTTTTTTAAAAAACACCATCAGAAAATATTGATCCACCCGTCCAAGTTTGATGCGTTCCGCAAGGAAATCCTCGACAATTTGGAGCTGGACATCAGCATCAAATATGCCTATATCAAACCCGCGACCAAGCAGCAGCTTGTTACGCATGGCTTTGACCTTTCGGTCGAGAAAATGATTTACCTCTCCGACGGTCGCAATTACATCCACATCATGCCCGTCATACGCTATGGAAATGTGGAGGTGCCCGTATTTTCCAAGCGTCAGATTTATGAAACCGACGCCAATGGAAACACCTTCAAGGTCGATCGCGACCCCGATCTAGAGCTGCGGTTTATCGCCATGCTCGTGCGGCAACACCCTGATTTTGAGGAGCAACTCAAAGACAATGAAGACCTGTCGCTGCACAGGTCCAAGTTTCTGGACGAGGACTGGTTTCTGGAAACGTTTGCGCAATGGCGCGATGCCGACATTCAAATATTGGGTTTTAATGCGCTGAGCAAAAACAAACTCAATCTGCACAGAGGCACGGTGACGGTCAAGGTGAGCAGCGACATGGATTGGTTCAATGCCAAGGTCAAGCTACAATATGGCAACCAAACCGCCTCCCTCGTAGCCATCCAAAAATCCCTGAAGAACAAAAGCAAATATGTGCAATTGGACGATGGCACGATGGGTATCTTGCCTGCCGAATGGATCGATCGCTTTGCGCAATATTTTAATGCGGGCGAGATCGTCGATGACCTCATTGTCGCACCCAAAAGCAAATTCCTCGAAATCAACGAGCTCTTTGACCAAGCAGTGATCGCGCAGGAAACACGCTCAGAGTTGGCGGCCTACGTCGATCGCTTTTCCAATTTCAAAGGCATCCAGGCGATTCCTGTGCCGAGTGCGCTGCAAGGAACCTTGCGCGACTACCAAAAAGAAGGCTTGAATTGGCTCAATTGCTTGGATGATTTCAATTTTGGAGCCTGTCTCGCCGACGACATGGGCCTTGGCAAGACCATCCAAATCATTGCGCTCATCCTCTCACAACGCAGCAAACGCAGCCACAATACCAACTTGGTCGTGGTGCCCACTTCCCTCCTCTTCAATTGGCAGGCCGAGGTCGCCAAATTTGCGCCCTCGATACAGCTCTATACCAATTATGGTGCGACACGCCTGCAAGACCACAAGGCCATGGACGGCTATGAGATCATTCTCACGACCTACGGCATGCTGCAATCCGACATCGAGTTGCTGCGTGGCTACCGCTTCAACTACATCATCCTCGACGAGTCGCAAGCCATCAAAAACCCTGAATCACAGCGCTATAAGCTCGTGCGGCTCCTGCAATCGCGCAACAAGATTGCGCTCACGGGCACACCCTTTGAAAACAATACCTACGATATTTATGGGCAGTTGTCATTTGCTTGCCCTGGCTTGCTGGGCAACAAAGTCCACTTCAAGAATATCTATTCCGACCCCATAGACCGATTTGAGGACGGTGGTCGGGCAGATAAATTAAAGAAAATCATTCACCCATTCATCCTGCGCCGCACCAAAAAACAAGTCGCCAAAGAGCTCCCCGAAAAAACCGAGATGGTGCTCTATTGCGAGATGGGGCCCGAGCAGCGCCAATTGTATGAAGCTGCTGCACAAGAGGTCAGGGAAATGATCAATGCACCCAAAAAAGGCAACAACAAACATCCAGACAAGCAGCCGATGTATTTTTTGAAGGGCCTTACCAAGCTAAGGCAGATTTGCAACTCGCCCAATATCCTGAAAGAAGGCGGATTTGAAGGCGAAGTTTCCTCCAAAATCGATGTTTTGATGGATCAAATCACGAGCAAGTCGCCGCAGCATAAGATTTTGGTGTTTTCGCAGTTTGTGACCATGTTGGACCTGATCAAAACAGAACTGGAAACGCGGCATATTGCATTTGCCTACCTCACAGGTCAAACCAAAAATCGCGCCTCCCAAGTCCATGATTTCCAAACCAATGACGATGTGCGCGTCTTTTTGATCAGCCTCAAAGCCGGTGGCACCGGCCTCAATCTCACCGAGGCAGACTATGTCTATTTGGTCGATCCCTGGTGGAATCCCGCAGTGGAAAACCAAGCGATCGACCGCTGCTACCGCATCGGCCAACAGAAAAAAGTGGTGGCGATCAAACTGATCTGCCCTGGCACGATCGAGGAAAAAATCATGTTGCTCCAAGCTAAAAAAGAGCGTCTCGGCAGCGAACTTATCAAAAGCGACAGCGAAATCCTGAAGTCCCTTTCAAGGGAAGATTTGCTGGGCTTGTTGGGGTGAATTTGATGGATGAAAATGCGTGTGGAAAATCAAAACTTCCTCCAAAACCTCTACGAAAACAAAATTTCAATCCTTGAATTTTTGCGTTGCGCTGACCGCGAGCTGCGCGTAGCCAATGCCTTCATTTTCCAGACGATCGAGCAAGCAATCCAAGCAGCTGACGCAGATGATCTGGACAGTGCCCTATGGCTGATCAGGCAAGCGGAGGCCCCTGAGGCATTTCTCGACATGCTCAACGCCTTGATGATCCAACCCGGCCATCGCAGCCATCAAATGATTGTGAAAACGCTGCAAGACCACATTCCCAGCCCCCAATCGATTCCTTTTGTGCGTCAAGCATTGGCCAGCAATTTTGATTATCTGGAATAAACCTGCTCAGAATCAGGTGTCATCGCCAAATGGTTCAGTTGGCTCTTGTATGCCATCGGGACCGAGGAAGCGATCGATTTGAAGCGGGAATACAGTACCGCTGCCGATCTCAAAATCGCGAAGGAGATGCGGTACAGCTTGCGGAAGGTCGAAGCTGAGAAAGCCTAATATCCAAGCGTGCGCGCAACCTCAGATTCTGCCCTTCATACATCACTCTCGACAGTCGCGGCGCAGCTCCCTCCCTAAGCATGCGGCAACACAACATTCGATGTCATGTTGCCGCATGTTTGTGCAAAATGAGGGTGCAAATAGCTATTCTTGCAATGCGGTACTTTTGGAACGACTCCAAGAGACACTGCACTCAGCATCAGCTCAAAACACCACTATGAAAACGCAGGTTCACAAGGCGGATCAGCATCAAACACAAGTCTTGAACCATGAAAATTGGCTGGGATCTTCCCTGCAAACGCCGCTTGCCGACATCGCCAACAATGGTTTGCAAGTGAGGCAACTCAAAGCCTATCAAGCACTCGCCAACCCCAAAACAAGCAATACGACCCAATTGAAGGGCCTTCTCAACATTGGCCAAGAGCCCTTGGGCATTGTACAAAAAAAAGAAAACCTCCACGGATTGCCTACGCAGCTGAGGCAAGGCATCGAATCCCTCTCGGGCATCGACATGTCTGATGTGAGAGTGCACAGAAACTCCGCAAAACCCGCTCAGTTACAAGCCCATGCTTATGCCCAAGGTAGGGAAATCCACTTGGGCCCGGGCCAAGAGCAACATCTGCCCCATGAGGCTTGGCATATCGTGCAGCAGGCACAAGGCCGCGTGAAACCTACCCTGCAAATGAAAAGCATTGTGATCAACGACAACCAACACCTTGAAAAAGAAGCCGATCTAATGGGTGCCCAAGCGGCACAACTCCGAGCAACCAACGAGGGAGTCGTTTCCAATCACCCCGTGCAGCAAAATATGCAGCACAATTCCCTGCTCGGAAACCATGTACAACGCGCAGCGTTTGCGACGCGCAGCATCCAAACAGCACCCATTGTGCAATTGAAACTGGAGCGAGAAGATGCCTTCGAGCTCTATCGGCATTATGAAACACGCTACAGCGGCGTGATCCCTTGGCTCGCTTGGCAACCCACCCATCGACAAATCGTTTTGCACTTTGATGACTTGGCTGCAGCCAAGGCCGAGGTCGATCGCAGGATGGAGGTTTTGATGAAAACCGCAGCACATGGCTCGGCAGGAGTGCCCGCAAGCAAGGCATCTGCCACCGCAAGCGCAACCATCAGTGCCCCCAAAGCAGCAGCCGCAAGCATCGCCTCCGCTAGCGCAGCGGCTGCCGAGGAGGAAGTTCAAGAGCGCACTTATGGTGATGGGAAAGGAATTTCCATCGAAGCCTCCCGATATGAAATGTTGAGAACGCTTATTCGTGTCTATGATGTGAACCTCAATGCCGATTTCAAGCGAGGGTCGGCAATGGGAGCATCTCCTTTGACCTTGATTGGCGTGGGGCTAGCAGAGCTTGCGACATATATAAAACAAAAATCCAACGGAGATTTGAAGCATTATCTGGGCAATCTGATCCATCCAGGAGCTAGAGATTACACGAGAAACCAAAAGTATAAAGGTAGAAGCTTCATGCAAATCCTGGCCATGTGTGCTGTAGGGCATGAGTGCCACAATGACCTCGCCCAGGCCCTGATGGAATGCTTGGATGTGCTCAACCTCGAAGATTGATTTCGACCGCATCCATTTTTCCCGTAAATCGCATGCGGATAGGGCACTAGCCGCC
>JANORP010000106.1:0-11169 GCA_031415375.1 Bacteroidota bacterium
TCCTCAACGCCGATCATCAGGGGCGGCTTTGGCTCAGCCCTTCCAACGATTGTTTGCTGCAATATGACTTGCAAACGGCGCAGTTTCGGCGATTGAATGTGTTTGGCGATCCCGACCCCAAAAACCTTGAGCGTAAGCGGATTTGGGCCATGGAGGCTACAGATGACACATTGTATTTTGGGACGAGCGACGGCGTCTATACCTACGATCTGCGCACGGAGCGTTTTGCACCCTTGCCCCATTTCCCAGATTCACTGAGGCTGCCGGGGCGCCATGTCTTGTATATGTGCCTCAATCGGCGCGGTGAACTATGGTTTTCCATTTCAGGCGTCGGGGTAATTTGCTACGATATCGGTGCGCATACCTACCGACTTTTTCAGCATGAAAAAGACGATGCACATAGCTTTTCCAACCGATTTGTCCCTGCTATCATCGAGGATCGAGAAGGGGAGATGTGGTTCAATTGCAGCGAAGACGGCCTGCTTCGCTTTGACCGTGCAGGCGACCGATTTGAATACATGCCACCGCAGATCCTTGCTGCGATCGGCTTTGGCGCGACCATCGCTGTAGATCAGCAAGGTGATTTTTGGATTTCCAACAGCGCCAAGGGACTCATGCGCTACAAGCCCGAGACCAAAGAACTTGATACCGACTTCCCCAAAACCCAGCTCCATCATTTCTCCTACGGCAGCATGATCGTCGATCGGGACCAGCGGCTCTGGCTCACAAATTTCAACGACTTCACGACCATGGACCTCAATGATGGCACGGTCAGCAATTTCAGCATCGATTATAGCCGTGCAGACCGACGCTGGACAAACCATCTTGCCTTGTTGCCCAATGGGCACATCCTCTCAGAGACCAACAATGGGCTCATCTTGTTTGATCCCAAGGTGCGCAAAGAATCCTTGCTCGCAAACCCCATTTTGATCAGCAATTTTTCGACTGCCGATACGGTGATCTCGTTTTTAGAAGACATCGAAGTCGTGGAATTGGCGTATTGGCAAAACTACTTTTCCCTCGACTTTGGGAGCCTAGACCTGCTCAAGACGAGCGATCGCAAATGGCAATATCGATTGGAAGGCTTGGATGCAGCATGGATAGATTGCGGCGACCGTCGCACAGCCTATTATACCAATGTGCCGGGTGGCCATTACACATTTGCCGTGCGCGTCCAAGACGCTCAGGGGCATTGGTATGCAGCACAACATCCTGTGCAGCTCCATATCGCGCACATTTTTTACCGCACGCTGGCCTTCAAGCTCGCCTTGATCGTCTTGGTAATTGTGATCTTGGTCCTTTGGTTCAGGAGTTGGAAGCGTCGCAACATCAGGCGCGAGTATGAGCGTGCGATCAGCTATTTCGCCAATTCTCTCTATGGCAACAATCAGGTGAACGATATCTTGTGGGACATCACCCACAATGTGATCAACCGTACCAATCTTGTCGATTGTGTGATCTACCTACTCGACGAGTCGGGCGCGCAGCTTGTGCAAATGGCCGCTTACGGCTACAAAAACCCGACGGAGCAGGAGATCTTGAATCCGCTGCGTATCCCCATGGGCGAGGGCATCGTCGGTCGAGCTGCCATGACGGGGGAGACGGTGATCATCACCGATACCCGCAAAGAGCGCGATTACATCCCCGATGACTCCCATCGATGCTCAGAGGTGGCGATTCCTATCCTGCAAAATGGGAAGGTGATCGGTGTGATCGATTCCGAGCACCCTCGGCGCAATTTCTTCAACCGCGACCACCTCGACCTGCTCAAGACCATCGCCAACATCAGCGCCAACAAGATCGCCAATGCCTTGAAGGCAACCGAAATCTTGGACAAAGAGCAACGTCTGAAGGCGCTACAAGTCCAGGTCTCCGAAACGCGACAGCAGGCCCTGCGTGCGCAGATGAATCCGCATTTTGTCTTCAATTGCCTGAACTCGATCAATAGTTTCATACTCGACAACCATACAGATACTGCATCGACCTACTTGATCAAATTTTCAAGGTTGATCAGATTGATCTTGGAAAACTCCAATGACAAGTTCATTTCCTTGCAAAGTGAGTTGGATGCGCTCAAGCTCTATATTGAAATGGAGTCGTTGCGTTTTGACGCCAAGTTCCAATGGGCGATCGAGGTCGATGGAGAAGTCGCGACCCACCATATCTTGGTACCACCGCTCATCTTGCAGCCTTTTGTCGAAAACGCCATCTGGCATGGCCTCTTGCACCGCGAGGGCGCCGGATCGCTCTGGGTGCGTGTGACGCAGACCGAGCGCACACTCGTGTGCGTGATCGAAGACGATGGCATCGGCCGGGAGGCTTCTGCGCAATACAAAGCCACTAGCATCATCAAGAAGCAAAGCCTGGGTATGAAACTCACACAGGAGCGCCTGCAATTGATGAACGAGCAGGAAGAAAAGAAATTTTCCCTTCACATTAGCGACAAAGTCGGGCCCGATGGGCAGGCTGCCGGCACCCTCGTGCGCCTTGAAATGGAACTCTGAAAAAAAACGCAATCACCAATATGTTCAGTTGCATCATCATCGACGACGAAAAAAACAGCATTCAAGCCCTGCAGCTCATGGTCAAGCGTCATTGCCCACAACTGGAACTGCTGGCGACTTGCGAAAGCGCCGAACTCGGCTTGGAAGCAATACGCATGCACAAGCCACAAGTCGTATTCTTGGACATCGAGATGCCCAAGATGAACGGGTTCGACCTGCTGGACAAGCTCGGACCGATCGATTTTCACGTAGTCTTTACCACTGCCTACAGTCAGTTTGCCATCAAGGCATTCCAATACAGTGCACTCAATTATTTGCTCAAACCCATCGATCCTGATGATCTCAAAGAGACTGTGCGCCGCATCGAGCAGGTGCAAAAACCGCCTCGCCAAGAGCAAATAGAAATTCTGCTAGATACCCTGCGCCGCCCTGAACCTCGGCAGCAGCGCATCGCCCTCACCACCCACGACGGCTTGCTTTTTGTCCATACAAGCGACATCATGTATTGCCAGAGTGAAAACAACTACACTTGGGTCTTTCTCACCAAAGGCGGCAAGCACCTGCTGGCCAAGACCCTCAAGGAATTTGAAGAGACCCTGCCGCCCAGTGATTTTTTTCGCATTCACAACAGCTACCTTGTGAATCTCAATGAGATACAGCGCTTCATTCGCGAAGATGGCGGATATGTGATCATGAACAATGGCACCCAAATCACCATTGCCCGGGCCCGCAGGGAAGCTTTTTTTGCAATGTTTGATAAGTTTTGAGCGGAAATGGCCAGCTTTTGGTGGAGGCAAAGCAATAATTTTCCAATTGGGTTCCAACTTTTATGCGCCAGATTTTGGCAACGCAGCTAGGGGCCTGTCCCCGGAAGGAGGAGCCAAAAGGACAAGCATGATGTCGGAGGCTATTGAAATTTCCTTCCTGAAGACCTATAGGCAAGGTCTCGACAACGCTGGAAATTGTATCGAAGAGCCCGCCCCTTGGTGATATCGGTATCTGCAACTGCGACACAAATGGACGTAGGCAATTGGTCGCAATGCCACGAGTTAGAATGCAATATATTGACAACCAATAATTGGGATATCTTTCCTGCTTGGGGTAAAACCTGTTGGGGAGAAATCAGCCTACCTAAAATTGGTGATAAAAGTCTGGCAAATTTACCGCATGCTAGGTATTGGTTGGATACTGCCCGAGTCCTAGCTTTGGCTTATCTAGAATGATTCTAAATAGTGGCTTCCAAATGTCAAATTTCACAATGCGCAAAAAATATCTCCCATGCCTTTTGATCCTATTGCTTGGGATCGCGGGCTGCAAAGACAAAAACAAGGATCCTCATGCCGAGTTGAAGGAATCCGTGGTTCGGCAATACAGTACCTTGGTCGCTGCAACCTACGAGGATGCTTACAATCATGTCGTCGGTTTGCAAAGCGCGATCACTGCGATGGTCGCCAGTCCGAGCGCTCTCAGCCATCAGACCGCCAAGGCTGCTTGGCTTGCCGCACGAGAGACCTATGGGCAGACAGAAGCATTCAGATTTAGCGAAGGTCCAATTGATGATGTGGATGGTCCAGAAGGGCTGCTCAATGCATGGCCATTGGATGAAAACTACATCGACTATGTAGTCGGCAATCCCAACTCTGGGATCATAAACGATCCCATGGTCTCCCTCGATGCTACCACACTCGCCGCGCTCAATGAGCTTGGAGGAGAGCGCAATATCGCAGTGGGCTACCATGCGATCGAGTTTCTCCTATGGGGACAAGACGACGTCGATGTCACCCTTCGCAGCGCGGGTCAGCGGCCCTATACCGACTACATCTTCGGCGGTACAGCAGCCAACCAAGCACGTCGCGGAGACTTCATCAAGGTCTGCGCCTCGATATTGGTCAGCAAGCTAGAGGAACTCAAGCATGAGTGGGAGGGAGGAAGCAGCAGCAATTACCGCGCAACGTTTGAAAGCCTTGACAACAACGAGGCGCTGCGCCGCATATTCACCGGCATTGGTATATTGTGCAAATCAGAATTGGCTGGCGAGCGAATTTTTACGGCACTCGACAATCAAGACCAAGAGGACGAGCATTCCTGCTTCAGCGACAATACTCACCGCGACATCACCAACAATTTCTTAGGGATCAAAAACTGCTATCTTGGCACATACACACGTGCAGACGGCAGTATCGTGACGGGCCCTTCCTTGAGCGATCTTGCAGCAGAATATGATGCCACACTCAACGCGGATATTGTGGCCAGAATCAATATTGCGTGGGCGCAAATCCATGCAATTCCAGTGCCTTTTGATTTTGCTTTGACCCAGGAAAGCGTAGGCGGTTCTGGCCCAATACAGACGACCGTGAATACGTTGCAAGCACTTGGGGATCGATTTGCTGCCATTGCAGACAAGATGGGCATCGCCATCAGTACGCAACTTCCTGATTGATGCCGCAATACAAGCGCATATTTCCAGCCCAAAAACCGCTATGGATTGCAGGGCTCATCATCGTGCTGCTAGGCAGCTGCCGCGATGCCGACTTTCCCATGGATGCAGAGGTCGGGGAGGAATTGTCGGGTGGTCAAGTCACGGTGTTTGATGCCGGGCCCAATGCCTTTGGACAGCAGGCACCTGGATTGGAGGGGTTGCAAGAATTGGAATTCTTTGTTGGCAACTCCTTTTTCAATCAAAATTGGGTCGTAGCGCCCGCATCGGCGGCGGCGCGCGATGGCCTCGGTCCCCTTTTCAATGCACGCTCCTGTTCTGGTTGCCATTTCAAGGATGGCCGAGGCAGGGCACCTCAATTTGACGGCGAACTCTCCACTGGTTTTTTGGTGCGGTTGGCGACACAAAACGGGCGATCGCCAGACCCTGTCTATGGCGGTCAGTTGCAAGACCAAGCCATTCCAGGGGTTGCAGTAGAAGGTTCTGTTTCGATTTCGTACGGTGAATTGACTGGCCGTTTTCCAGATGGGCAGGCCTATTCATTGCGAACTCCGCAGTATGCGATCCATGCGACGGGCTATGGAAACTTGGCGTCTGACCTCACTTTTTCTCCCCGGGTCGCAAACCAAATGCCTGGCTTGGGCTTGCTGGAAGCCATCGACGCACACGATATCTTGGCACGCGCAGATGCCGGAGATATGGATGGAGACGGAGTGTCTGGCCGCCCCAATTATGTCTGGAATGTCGTTTCACAATCCATGACCTTGGGTCGATTTGGTTGGAAGGCCAATCAGCCAACCTTGCGTCAGCAGACTGCAGGCGCATTTTTGGGCGATATGGGCATCACAACGAGCCTATTTCCCAATGAAAACTGCAGCGCCTCGCAACAAGATTGTGCAGCAGCACCCGTGGGTGGTAGCCCCGAGATCAGCGACGATGACCTGCGCAAGGTTGTGCTGTATGTGAAGACACTCGCGGTGCCAGCGCGCCGCGATTGGGAAACGCAAGAGGTGCTGCTTGGCAAGTTCAAATTTGCACAAATCGGCTGTACAGCTTGTCATACACCCTCATTTGTGACGGGCATTGATCCAGAAATTCCCGCCCTATCAGCGCAGCATATTCGTCCCTACACCGATCTGCTTTTGCATGATATGGGCGAGGGGCTTGGAGATGGCAGGCCCGATTTTGAGGCTACGGGCAATGAGTGGCGCACACCGCCGCTCTGGGGCATCGGCCTGTTTGGGCAAGTGAACAGTCACACTTATTATTTGCACGATGGCCGCGCGCGCAACTTGGAGGAGGCTATTCTCTGGCACGCAGGCGAGGGGCAACGCGCCAATGACCGCTACCAAGCCTTGTCCAAAGGCGATCGACAGGCCATCCTTACTTTTCTCAAATCACTATGATCTCCTTGACTATGCGCCAAATTACGCTCTTCTGGATGTTTTGTTTGCTCTTTCTCGGCGGTGCAATGTCGGGCTGCGACGGGCGGGGCGAAGTCTATGACTATGACCGGGTCGGCATTTTGGAAGAAGTTGCCCAAAGCGAGATTTTGCCAGGTTTGGCCTATTTGCGCTTTGCCACAGATTCGCTGCGGTCATCGGTGAATCAGTTTACGCAGCAACCTACAGTGCAGACTTTGGGGATGGCACGAGCACAGTGGATCAAGGCAAATTTGCGGTGGAAGGCCTGCGAAATTTTTGAGATAGGGCTGGTGCGGGATCGCAGAATGCAAAGTCGCATTAGCAAATGGCCGACCGATGGCGGTTTGATCGAGACTGAGATTGTGGGCGCGACATTGATGGATCAAGCCTATTTTGAAGCTTTGGGAGCGACCTCCCGTGGCTTGCCTGCGATGGAGTACCTGCTTTTTGGAGGGGATACAAGCGCCGTCTTACAACGGTTCACGACAGATTCGGCGGCAGCAAGGCGCCAAGATTACCTCTTGGGATTGGCTGAGAACTTGCATTTGAAAGCGGGAGAATTGCAGCAATTGTGGATCGCCTCTGGCGAAAATTATGCCTACAATTTTGCGCACTCCACGGCTACTGGACTGGAAGACCCCGTGGGACAGCTGGTGAATGCGATGATTTCCATGATGGAGGAGGTGGCTAAGACCAAGATTGGTAAGCCGCTGGGCAAATTTGACCTCGGGATCCTGCATCCAGATGCTGTAGAGTCCACCTATGCCAATGTATCAAAGGAATTGATCCGCGCCAATATTGTCGCCCTGCAAGCTGCCTTCCTCGGGACCGCGCATACGGGCTTGGATATGGCCCTCGATGACTTGCACGCCAACTACGGCCTCATAGCGCTCTCAGCAACGATTACCCAGCAATTTACAACAACCTTGGCCGCAATCGATCAGGTCACTTTGCCTTTGCAAGATGCCCTGGTCACCCAGCACGATCAGGTAGAGGCGGCATATCAAGCCATGAAAGATTTAATCGTCTTGTTCAAAGCCGATCTTTGCAGCGCCATGTCGATCACGGTGACCGTGACCGACGCCGATGGCGATTGAGCACGGCAAAAGAAGCGATTTTCATTGACACCCAATCCCGACTTGTCGGCACCAGTCTTTTTGACCTCTAGCGACTTTGCGGGACCCGATGGCAGCCGCCAACCCCTGCATGTCGGGACGACGCAGATTCATGGATGTTTACAAAAACATATTCCAAGGCATGGCTGCAATATACAACCGCCCCACCTCGATGGAGGCGGGGCGGTTGCTGATAAAATTCTTCAACAATGCAGGTCATCCAAGATTGACTAAATGCTCAGAGTTGACGCTGAGTTCAAGAATCGCAGACCTAGCAGCCAATTCAAAAGTACTGGTGCAACCTCATCATTTCTGCAATTCTGGGCTGATCCTGTGCAAACCGTTGCGATTTCGGTGGACTTTCTACCTCAATGACGCACAACAAATTTACTGGTGAGCGTCGTGCCATTGGTTTGCGCCAATTTCACGAAGTACATACCATTGGGCATTGTGCTTACATCGATTAGGCTCTCGTGAAGGCGCGCTTTGGGCACGAATCCTTGTGCGCCATCGTCGGCGATACGGCCTTGGGCATCAAAAATACTCAGCGTCACGATTGCATCCTGCTCGATGAAAAAATCAACGGCTACCTGGGCGGATGCTATGGTCGGGAAAACCTTCATTTGGTTGCCGACATTGTCTCCCTTGCCAGGATCTAGCTCGATGTCCTTCATCTTGGTACCCGCAAAAGCAAGTACATTGACGCCGATCAAGCACAATGCAAGCAAGGCAATCAAAAACATTTTGGTAATTTTTTGAATCATAGTACTGTGTCTTAAATGTTGATCAATAAATGAATACGATCATCAAGTTAGATTTTTAGTTCCGCAATTCAAAATGTCGAGAACGAATTGTCCGACTTGGGTACCATTGCTTCGCAAATTCAACATTGGTCGCATGAACCCCTGAATTCAAGGCATCAGCAGCCTCAATTGCATGCAAGCAACCGCAATCCGATCTCTGCTCAAGCCGCCATTTTGCGCAAGGCACGCAAAGCCAGCCACAGCATCACACCCGTAAACGCCGTCATCACCACAAAGCCCTGCCAGACTTTGTCTTCGCCAAAATTTCCTGCAAACAAGGCACGAGAACCTTCTACAACATAATAAAAGGGATTGAATTGGGCAGCGGTCTGCAACCACTGCGGGGCCGAGCTATTGATCGGGATCAGGATGCCAGAGAGCAGCGTCACGGGCAAATAAAAGGTATTGGTGATCGACGCCAAAGCGCCCTCATCTTGCACCGTAAGTGAGATCGCATAGGATGCCGACGACATGCAGGTGCCGATCATCATCACCAAGAGCATCGTGAGCAGCAGGCCGCCCCAGGGCACCTCCAAACCAAAGAAATAGGCCACCACCAAGAGCAGGATGCATTGCAGCAGCAAGGTCACCAACTGGTTGGCGACCAGGCTCACGATGATGCTCAAGCGCGCAGCTGGCGTCACGAGCCACCGCGCAATGATGCCCGTGCGGATCTCGTCGATGAAGCTGAAGCCTGCAAAAAGGCCACCCATCCCCATGATGATGAGCATGCCCGGTGTGAATAGGCGCACGGTCTGCGCCATCGTCTGCGGATTGCCCATAGCATCGGGCATGTTTTTGAGCAGCGGCATATAGAGCAGCAAGTACAATATCGGCTGCAACAGGCCGATCAAGAGCCACATCGGTTCCCGTCCCGTCTTTTTGAGATGCCGCATGAAAAGCAGCCAGGTGTCTGTGATCTGTTGCATCTATTCCTTTCCCGTTTCGCGCAGTGAGCGGCCTGTTTGTTGCAAAAAGACATCGTCGAGTGAGGGGCGCGAGAGGCCAATGGTCTGCACGGCGATGCCTTCCTTGTCGAGGATGCGCAGCACCTCTGCGAGCATGGCGCCACCGTCTTGCACATACAAGTGAAGCTTGAAATCTTGGTGGATGATCTTTTGGATGAATGAGACGCCACCAAAGAGCACCTTAGCTTGCTCAGCCAAGGATTCATGGTTGAATCCTACCGTGATGCATTCCCCACCTGCCTGCCGCTTGAGCGCCTCTGTGGTATCGAGGGCCACGATCTCGCCGTGGTCAATGATCGCCACGCGGTCGCACAAATTGTCGGCCTCTTCCAGATAATGGGTGGTCAAAAAGATGGTCATGCCATCTTCCTTGAGCCGCATGATCTCCTCCCAAAAGTAGGCCCTGCTCTGTGGATCCAAACCCGTCGTAGGCTCGTCCAAAAACACGATCGTCGGCCGATGAACGATACCTAGCGCAAGGTCGAGTCGGCGTTTTTGGCCTCCAGAGTAACTCTTGGCGGTGCGCGTGGCAAATTCGGTCATTTGAAACCGTGTGACAAGGTCTTGGGCTTGCGCCGCAGCCACAGTCTGTGACACGCCGTAGAGCCGGGCTTGCAAGATCAGGTTCTCGTATGCATTGGAAAATGTGTCTGTGCCACCCGCCTGCGAGACGTAGCCGATACAGGCGCGCACTTTTTGAGGATGCTTGCGCAAATCGTGCCCCACGATCGTCGCGTCGCCTGCCGTCGGGGCGAGCAGGGTCGTGAGCATTTTGAGAGTTGTGCTTTTGCCAGCGCCATTGGGGCCTAGGAATCCGAAGATCTCGCCTTGACGCACCTCCAAATCGACTCCTTTTACGGCCTCGACGGTTTTTTGCGCCTTGCCGCGACCAGATAGATAGGTCTTGGTGAGCCTAGTCGTGCGCAGGATGATGTCTGACATACAGCGAAGTAGAGACTATTTTTAGTTGGGATCAATTGCCTTCCTCGGCGTCGTCAAACTCCTGTTGACGCTCGTTTTCCTCCAATTGGATATTGTGGTGCGAAGAGAATTTTTGTTGTGCACCTTGGAATTTTTGATCGACAGCGGCCTCTTCCTCTTGGATTTTGACCAAGATTCCTTGGAGCAATTCCATGTCGGGCGTTTCGGCATAGAGTTGGTCGAGTACCGTGCGGTAGTCGGTATCCATCGTGCCTTTGTAAAAGGTAAAGAGATCGATGGCTGCTTGTTTCATACCAAACTCATTGGCGATCGGCTTCAAATTGTTCAAATTGACGATAGATGTCTTCGCGGTTGAGATAATCACGTCCAGTTGATCGGTTGCTACAGTTTGGTCCTCAGGCAGCGCGTCAAACATGGCGATGAGCTTCAAAAGTTCGTCACCGATATGGTTTTGTTGCTCGACGATATAGTCATTGTACTTGACTGGATCGGAAATTTTCATCGATTGGGCATTGAGACCGACAAAGCCGACGACAAGCATCAACATGAGCAATGTTCTTTGGAGCATAGCGTACATCATTTTTTTGTGTGATTCAAAGGTGACTTCCCAAAAATAAGCATTTGCTTGGGATTACAAATAGCTATCAAAGATTCGGCCAGAATTGCATTTGGACTTGACGAGCCAAACATCCATTGCCTACTTTGCCTTGAGGGGGATTTCTGCATTGACCCAACGGAGGTCTGCAAGCGCAATGGTCTGCGGCGTGGTGGCTTGCGGGCCTGCATAGCGCATGAGCAAACTACAATTTGCATCCTGTCTTGGCATTTCTAGTAGGCAAGGAAAACCATTGGGTTTGGCGGTTGCTAGCAGCAGCGCCTTTTTCACATCATAGGCGGTTCCGCCAGTGCTCAGGGCATAGTTCAGCTCTGTGATTGCTGGCAGCCTGCCTGGCCCTAGCGGTACCAATGAAACCTG